>JAGHCC010000136.1 GCA_021160685.1 Desulfobulbaceae bacterium
TCCAGGGTGCGCACAACCAAAGAATTTTAAGTGGCCGGCGGCGGCGTTTCCCCGCTGGCAAACGGAATGGCCACCGCTGCCGACTGGATGAGCGCGGCATCGTTTATTTCCATGGCCGGTCTGATTTCATTCATGGGATATACCGGTTCCATTTACCTGCTGGGCTGGACAGGCGGCTATGTCCTCCTGGCCCTGCTGCTTGCTCCGTATCTGCGCAAATTCGGCAAATTCACCGTACCTGATTTTGTCGGTGATCGTTATTATTCGAATTTTGCCCGTCTTGTGGCCCTGGTTTGTGCCATCTTTGTATCCTTTACCTATGTAGCCGGCCAAATGCGCGGCGTTGGTATTGTTTTCAGCCGCTTCCTGGAAGTTCCGGTCAATACCGGAGTTCTCATCGGTATGTCTATTGTTTTCTTTTATGCCTCCCTGGGCGGCATGAAGGGCATTACCTATACCCAGGTGGCCCAGTATTCTGTTTTGATTGTTGCCTATCTGGTACCTGCTTTTGCCATTTCCTCAGATATCACCGGAACCTTTCTGCCCCAGCTCGGCTTCGGCAGCACTATTGCCGATGGCCCCAATACCGGCAAATATCTGCTGGATGTCTTAAATGATCTCAACCGCGATCTCGGTTTTGCCGAATATACCAAGCCCTTTACAGGGCCGGGCGCAAAATCCATGCTGGATGTCTTCTGCATCACCATGGCCCTGATGGTGGGTACGGCGGGACTGCCCCATGTTATTGTCCGTTTCTACACTGTTCCCAATGTTCGCGGCGCCCGTCTCTCTGCCGGTTTTGCCCTGCTCTTTATTGCTATTCTCTACACCACAGCACCGGCAATCGCCTCTTTTGCCCGTTACAATATGGTCAACACCATCAACAACATTGAATATTCCAAGGCGCCTGACTGGTTTCAAAACTGGGAAAAAACAGGGCTGATCGCCTGGACGGATAAAAATAATGATGGCGTTATCCAGTATTCCCAAGGCAAACCCTTTGCCGGTAAACCTAAATTTTCCGGTGAAAAAGGCTCCTACGGCCAGGAACTGGTCAGTAATACAGCCACCTCCAATGCGAATGAACTCTACATTGACCGTGACATCATGGTTCTGGCCAATCCCGAAATCGCCAACCTACCGCCCTGGGTTATCGCCCTGGTTGCCGCCGGTGGTCTGGCAGCTGCCCTTTCCACGGCTTCCGGTCTGCTGCTCGTTATTTCATCATCGATCTCCCATGATCTGTATTACAGGATGATCAATCGCAACGCCTCGGAAAAACAACGACTCATGGTAGGTCGCTTAACCATTGGTGGGGCCGTCTGTGTTGCCGGTTATTTCGGCATCAATCCGCCCGGCTTCGTGGCCCAGGTGGTTGCCTTTGCCTTTGGTCTGGCCGCCTCATCGTTCTTCCCGGTTATTGTTCTCGGTATCTTTGATAAACGGACTAACAGGGAAGGGGCAATTTCCGGTATGATCCTCGGTATTTGTTTCACCTTTGCCTATATTGTCAACATCAAGTTTCTGGGCGGCACGGCCTGGTTCTTCAATATCAGCGCTGAGGGAATCGGCACCATCGGCATGCTGCTGAACGCATTCGTAACCATCGTTGTTTCCAGAATGACCCCGCCTCCGCCACAGGAAGTTCAGGACCTGGTGGAAAGTATTCGTTATCCCAGGGGTGCCGGAGCTGGAGTTGATCATTAATTCCGTGACCGTAAACTTTAAATGAAAGTCTCTCACAGAGGCACAGAGATCACAGAAATTTTTCTCTGAGTCTCTGCGGGCTCTGTGAGAACATTTCATGATCGAAGTCGGAAGAGATTAACGGCTTATTTCAAAACGCACGGGGTTTCCCCCGTGCGTTTTTTATTTTTCCTCCCTACTTACTCACCTCTTGTTTTACAATCTTGCCAAAATTTCATATACTGCTGATAACGACCTTATTCTATTCAAGGTTCAAGAGGTAAAGTGACAAAATATCAAAGGGGTTTACCCTCTGAACCTTTGCCCCTAAGCCCCTCCTCAAAAAACCTCTTAAAAAAAATTAATCTGACTAATCTGATAGACATGCTCTTAGAAAAAACCGTGAGAATCCAATAAAACAATGGCCACAATTCTGATTGTTGACGACGAACTCAGCATGCGCGAATTTCTGTCGATCCTGCTTGAAAAGCAAGGACATTCCGCTGTTACAGCCCCAAATGGCCGGGAAGCGGTCAAAATTCTCCAAACTCGGGAGATTCATCTTGTCATTTCGGATATCCGCATGCCGGAGATGGGCGGACTGGAACTTCTTGAAAATATCAAAAGAAAAAATCAGTTCATTCCGGTGCTCATGATTACTGCCTTTGCCTCTCCGGAGGATGCTGTCCTGGCCATGAAGGGCGGGGCTTATGACTACATCACCAAGCCTTTCAAGGTTGATGAAATCAAACAGGTCATTGAATCCGCACTGACGGGCAGCGAAGGACAAACAGCTCAAAAAAATTCTCCTTCTTTTTCCGGAGGTTTTGCCGGAATCATCGGCGAAAGCCCGAAGATGATCAAAATTTATGAGCTCATTAAAAGAATCGCGCCAACCCATGCCAACGTGCTGATCAATGGTGAATCCGGCACAGGCAAGGAACTGGTGGCCCAGGCCATTCATAACAACAGTCGAGTAGCCGGCAATCATTTTGTGCCGATAACCTGTAACGCCATTCCAGAGACCCTGTTTGAAAGCGAACTGTTCGGTCATGTCAAGGGCTCCTTCACCGGCGCCACAGCCAATAAAATTGGACTTTTCGAACTGGCCAATGACGGCACCGCATTCCTCGACGAGATTGGCGAACTGACGCCCATGGTGCAGACAAAATTACTGAGGGTTCTCCAGGAACGGGAGTTCAAACGGGTAGGTGATACCAAAATAAGCAAAATCAATGTTCGAATTATCTCAGCCACGAACCGAAAACTTGAGGAAGAGATTGAAGCCAAACGCTTCAGGGAAGACCTCTATTACCGACTGGCTGTGGTGCCAATTCTCATGCCGCCGTTAAGGGAACGAAAAGAGGACATCCCCCTGCTCGTTAATCACTTTCTTCATAAGTATGCCAAAACTTTAGGAAGATCTCTCCAAAGACTCTCGACAGAGGCCATGGAGATTCTGCAGAAATATAATTTTCCCGGCAATGTCCGTGAACTTGAAAATATAATCGAACGCGGCATCGCGCTTTCCCCTTCCGAGACGATCCAACCGGAAAGCCTGTCTCTGCCCCTTCGCCGCCATGATGATTTGGTGGCAAGACAGAGCTCGTCCCCTTTTCTCTCCGAACTCGGCTCAGAGGAGGATCTTTATGAAGAAGGGCTGGAAAGCGTTATGACCCATTTTGAAAAAAAATTAATTGAGCTTGCTCTAAAAAAGGCGGATTTTTCAAAAATGCGGGCAGCGGATCTCCTGAAAATCAGTTTCCGCTCCCTGCGCTATAAAATCCAGAAATATCATATTACCTGAAACGGAACCAATCACGGGGCAAAACCCCCAAATTTTAAAGAAACACCTTATGCTCCTGGACAAACTCCATTCCTTCAATCAGACATCAGCCAAAGCAGAAGGCCTGCTCATACGCCAGCTGCACTGGCTGTTATTTTTGCGGGTTCTGATTTTAACAGTTTTCTTGGGCATCAGCGGACTGCTGCAATATCAGGACAGGGATCTTATCATTCCTCCCCTGCGCTATCTTTTGTATTTCATAGGTGGAATTTATTGTTTTTCCATTGCCTCGGCCTTCTTCCTGCAAAAAACAAAACACCTGAAACACTTTGCCTTTCTCCAAATTTTCATTGATTCCCTTATCGTCTCAACCCTGATTTTTTTTACAGGTTCCAGTCAGTCAATCTTTACCCTGATGAATTTTCTACCGATTATTGCCGGCGGCATACTGCTCTACTTGCCCGGAGGTTTTTTCATAGCGGCAGCGACCACCTTCAATTTTGGCGGAATACTTCTGTTTGAGTTCCTGGGATATTACGCCCATTTTTTTCCGAATTTCAATTCCCCCCTGACAAGCGTAGAAATTCTTCTGCACCATTTTGCTATTCCCGGCGTTACTTTTTTTCTCGTCGGCCTGCTGACATCGCTTCTGTCCGGCAGACTGCAGCAGACCGAAGA
>JAGHCC010000307.1 GCA_021160685.1 Desulfobulbaceae bacterium
ATTCTAAATCAGTTTAATATATCTTAACTAATCAGGTAGGGCTACAAATTTACTCTTAACCCCTGAACAGTTACAATATCCCTTTATTATTATTTAGATTTGTTTAAGAAGGATTACTATGATTTCATGTACAAAGAAAAAACCGGAACAGTTTGTCTGTGATATGATTATTTATTTTGTCCGTCAGGTTGAAAAGGGCGCCCCCACCTGTTCTCACAATGGGGTGAAGAAACAAATTGACCTTGCAGCGAATTCTGGGGACTTTACCGGCAAGGAGGGGCAGGAATTTCTATTTTATCCCGATGATTCAATGAGCTTGAAAGCAAAACGGGTTCCGGTCGTCGGTCTTGGCAAGAAAGATCTGAGCCGCGAAACATTTCGTAAAGCCGGTGGAGTTGCGAGCAGGCAGGCTTTGCAGGGCAAGGCCGGCACGCTGCTTGTTGTGGTGCCGGTGGAACTTGCGTTTCAGGCCGGTGACATGGCGGAATGTCTGGCTGAGGGGCTCGTTCTTGGATCGTATCAATTTCTCAAGTATAAAAAGGAAGATGAGGGAGAGAAGCCTGGAAAGATCGCTAAAATTTCTTTTTATTCCCCCAAACATGCCACTGCTGTCCGTCGGGGAATGCACCAGGGACTGATTTCCGGCCGCTGTGGAAATCAAGTTCGGAATATGGCAAATGAGCCGGGTAATCTGTGGACGGCGGTTGATTTTGCTCTTTATGCCAAGTCCCTGGCCTTAAAACCTCGTCTTTCATGTAAGGTTCTTGGGGAAAAAGAGCTGAAACGATTAAAAATGGGGGGCCTTCTCGGGGTCAATCAGGGTTCGTCTCAGCCGGCGAGATTGGTGATCCTTGAATATCGGACCGGGAAAAAGGTGCCGACACTGTTGTTGGTCGGCAAGGGGCTGACATTTGATTCAGGCGGAATTTCCCTTAAGCCCGGTAAGGGCATGGACAGGATGAAGTATGACATGTGTGGCGGGGCTGCTGTCATGGCCGCCATGGAGGGTGTTGCCGAGGAACAGCCGGAGAATGTGGATGTTGTTTGTATTGTTCCGTCCACGGACAACATGCCTGGTCCTTCTGCCTTGAAACCCGGAGACGTGATTACGATTTATGGTGGAAAAACTGTTGAGGTTTTGAATACGGATGCCGAAGGTCGTTTGATCCTGGCTGATGCCCTGGCATATGGAGTGGAAAAATTCAAGCCTGACGCGGTTATTGATCTGGCCACACTCACCGGCGCGGTTGTTGTCGGGTTGGGTCACCATCGCACCGGTCTGTTAACAAATGATGATGATCTGTCATCCAGCTTACTGGCTGCTGGAGAGAGAAGCGGCGAACCCCTGTGGCGCTTGCCCCTGGGCAGGGAATACACCAAGCAGCTGGAGAGTAATGTGGCGGATTTGAAGAACATCGGCGGCCCGGCCGGCGGAACTATTACGGCTGCAGCCTTTTTGGAGGAATTTGTCGGAGATGCTGTCTGGGCTCATCTCGATATCGCCGGCACGGCGTGGGATTTTACTGAAAAGTCGTATGTCCCAAAAGGAGCGTCAGGTATTGGTGCTAGAACCTTGCTGGAACTGATTCGGGCCTGGAAGTGATCAGCCATCAGCTCTTCATCTGATCCATTCCTCCTCTGAAAAAATTTGCTCCACGATTTCATTATATTTTTGCAGGGTCTTGGTTTTTTGAATCTTTTTTAGAATTTTTCTGCTGTTTGCAAAGGATTGTGAGAGATAGAACCATAATCCTTTCATCCTTCCAAGAATATGGCTCGGCCCGAACAGGATTTCTTGATACCGGCCAAAAATGTCGTTGTGAAAAAGCCGGATAGGTTCCCGTTTGTCTCCGGGCAGGGGAATTTTTTTGATCCGGGCCGGTAGAAACGGGTCGGCCAGGGCTCCTCTGCCGATCATCCAGCCTGCCACGTTTTTGAAACGATCCTGAAGTTGCAGGAAAACATTTTCATCCGTGATATCTCCGTTATAAATCACCGGATGACGGGATTGTTCCAGGCATTGGCCAAATGCTTCAAGATCCACCTTCCCTTTATACATCTGTTTCCCTGTTCGGGGATGAATGATGAGTTCAGTCAGGGGGAAATCATTGAAGATGGGCATTAGTTGCAGGATTTCGTCCGCCAGAAAGCGGCCCAGCCGGGTCTTGATGGACAAGTCTACGGGTAGTTTTCTGATTTTGTCCAGAAATGAGGCAATCCGATCCGGATACGGCAGCAGTCCCGAGCCTCTTTTTTTGTTGGCCACCATGGGATATGGACAGCCCAGATTCCAGTTGATCTGCTTGTGTCCCTGGTCAATTAAAGCCTGGGCCAGGGTGATAAAGTGATCGGGATCTTTGCTCAGGATCTGGGGGATAATAGGCAGCGTCCTGTTTTTCTTCGGTTCAAGATCTCGCAGATGACCAGGTTTGATGCGGTTGCCCTGCTGGGTGGTGACAAAGGGCGCCACGGCCAGATCAAACCCGCTGAAATAACGGACGAAGGCGTTTCGGTAAAGAGCATCGGTTATGCCGCGGATCGGCGCCAGATACAATGTGATTTGTGGATTTGGGTAACTATTCGGGTGTGGTTGCATAATTTACCTAAACGTCATGCTGTAAGTTACGGATCTGGATTCAT
Source organism: Desulfobulbaceae bacterium (assembly GCA_021160685.1). GTDB lineage: Bacteria > Desulfobacterota > Desulfobulbia > Desulfobulbales > SURF-16 > JAGHCC01. The sequence continues at coordinate 2,641 of JAGHCC010000307.1, forward strand.
TGTTGATCACTGGCCTGTCTGTCGTAGAGTTGCAGGATTTCGTCGGTGATATCAAAGCGGGGGTCATAGAGAAAAAGACTGGCGGAATTTTTATTAATGATATGAGTCAAATGATGTTCGGTGGCATAGAGTCCGACCAGCATGCGGATTTCCATGATGATCCGTGTCAGCGCTTCCTGTTCGGCCCGGGCCAGTTCTTCCGGGGATTTTTCCGAGGATATTTTTTTGAAATCAAGAAAAGCTTCTTTTCCTCTCTGAGAATTATCAATGATTTTTTGAACATCAAGCACAGCGATGGAAGAAGTTGGCTGTTTTGTCAGTTTTTTGAGGGACGAAGTGTGCGTCTTTTTGGGTTGGGAGGAAGAGGTTTCCCTGAGAGATTTTTTTAAATTTTGCGGCGGCAGGGTCGGAATAGATGATTTTGCATTCAGCAGGTCATTTGGAATCCAGCCGCTGGCATGTATGGCCGGAACAAAAACATGGGCCCAGCCAGGCTGTTGCCCCTTTCTGACCACTTGCGTCCCCTTGCGGACAAGGTGGGTGACTTTTTTTTTGACGTCGGGCCCGGCTCTGAGATGTCCATCTTCTTTCATCACCAGCTGCTGGTTTGTTTCATCGGCCAGGGTCGGCTGACTAATGCCAAAAAGAGATAAAAGAAGCACGAATAAAAAAATAACCCTTTGCCACGGCAGTCTGAATACGGTCTGTTTTGAAAGAAGCATAGGCGCTTAGTTCCTTTACAGAAACAATTTGTTGTTAATGCTTGAAATTTGAAATCCGAAATGATTTATGTCAGCAATCAGCCACCCCCCGGTGTTCGTGGAAAGGGGATCACATCACGGATATTGGCCATGCCGGTAATAAACTGGATCATCCGTTCAAAGCCCAGACCAAAACCGGAATGAGGGGTGGTGCCGTAGCGGCGCAGATCAAGATACCACTGGTAATCGTCAGGGTTGACGCCGGTTTCCTGCATGCGGCTTTTTAGAACATCCAGACGTTCCTCCCGCTGACTGCCGCCGATAATTTCACCGATACCGGGCAGGAGAATATCCATGGCCGCTACGGTTTTTCCATCATCATTCACCCGCATATAAAAAGGTTTGATAGTTTTTGGATAATTGCTCACAATGACCGGCCGTTTGTATATTTTTTCGGTGAGATACCGTTCATGCTCGGACTGCAGATCAACACCCCATGTCACCGGATAAGCAAATTGTTGACCCGACCGGCAAAGCTGCTCCACAGCCTCTGTATAGTCGATTCTGGTAAAACTATTTTCCAGGACGGAGTCCAGCCTGCTGTAAAGTGTTTTGTCGATAAAGCGGGCAAAAATATCAAGATCTTCGCGACAGTGGGTCAATCCGTGGGAGATCAGATGTTTGATCAGTTCTTCGGCTAGATCTATGTCATCGTTCAGGTCAAAAAAGGCCATTTCCGGTTCCAGCATCCAGAATTCGGCCAAATGACGGCTGGTATGAGAGTTTTCGGCCCGGAAAGTTGGACCAAAGGTGTAGACCCGGCCAAGGGCCAGAGCATAGGCCTCTGCTTCAAGCTGGCCGCTGACTGTCAGTGAGGCAGGGCAGCCGAAAAAATCCCGGTTGAAATCAACCTTGCCGTTCTGCCGGGGTAGTTTGTCAAGATCCAGGGAGGTGACACTGAACATCTCACCAGCCCCCTCACAGTCATTGGTAGTAATCACCGGCGTGTGGATTTGGAAGAAATCACGCTCCTGGAAAAAGCGGTAGACAGCATGGGACAGGCTGCTGCGAATCCTTGTCATGGCGCCAAGGCTGTTGGTGCGGGGACGAAGATGGACGATTTCACGTAAAAATTCAAAAGAATGCCGTTTCTTCTGTAAAGGATAGGTTTCTGCTGCAGCCGTACCATAAATCTCTATATCATCGGCAATCAGTTCCACCTCCTGTCCTTTTGCCGGCGAGTGGACGAGCTTGCCCTGCACCCGCAGGGAACTGCCTGTGGTCAGTGCACGGATTTCATCAAAATTTTGAAGTTTTTTTTCGGCAATGATCTGCAGACCGGATAGACAGGAACCGTCGTTGATATCAAGAAATGACATCTGGCCCGAATCCCGTTTTGTCTTGAGCCAGCCCCGAATTTCAATTATTTGATCAACAGGCTTGTTGTCTAAGATGTGAACAATGAGTTGATATTTCATTCTTTTTTCTGTTGTCATTTTGTAATAAAAGTTTTTTGTTTAAAAATCGGCAAAAGGCCCATTCCCCCTCAGTCTGATACCTTTTACCTGTAATTTACTGGAAATGAGGTAATTTCTCAATAAGAGGTGGCATACCGCTAACCTCCCCCTTTGTAAAAGGGGGATTGAGGGGGATTTGTTTATTAGGTTGCGAGCACTTATTGAGAAATTACGAAATTAGCCATGAACTCGATGAAATTGCACGAAAAAAATAAGGTGAACTGTAAATATTTAAGTTCTTTGTTTTTTGTTATTTTCGTGCCCAAGTCGAATATTTAAGGAGGATTGGTGAAAATGGATCAAAATGACATGTTGAAACCGGAGCATTGCGGTCTGCTGATTGTTGATATCCAGGATCGGATGATGCGGGTGATCAGCGGCCGGGATGAGGTGATTAGAAATACGGTGCTGATGATGAAAACTGCTAATGTGCTGAAAATCCCCGTGGTGGCAACAACACAGTATGTCAAAAGGATCGGCGAGTTATTGCCTGGGATTACCGCTGAGCTTGGTGATGGAACCCCACTTGATAAACTGGAATTCGGTTGTTTTGAAAATGAGGCTGTGTTGGCGGAACTGAAATCACACAAAGAAGTTGATACCTGGGTTTGCTGCGGTGTAGAAACCCATATCTGCATGTACCAGACGGTGCTGGGGGGCATCCGCGAGGGGTATCGGATGTGGATTCCGGCAGATGCAGTATCTTCCCGCACAGAAAAAAATTATCTCACCGGCCTGGATCGAATCAGGCAGATAGGCGGCGTGGTCGCAAACACGGAATTAATCATTTACGAGTTGCTCCATAAGGCCGGCACGCCTGAATTTAAGAGTCTACTGCCTTTTCTGAAGGAGTAACTGGTTACAAAAAAATATTGAAGAAAATTTAAAATCTGCCGATCTGTTGTTTTAGAGAATATTTTTACAATTTGATCAAAAAGACAGGTTTTGAAATATGGCTGATATTCCCACATTTGTTGATTCCCCCCAAGGTGTTCCTGAACACCAACATAGCTTGTCTGACAGAAAGAGTCATGAGTTTCATGGCAGCCAGAAGGTCTATTTCGACGATGTCTTTGAGCGAATGAGGATGCCCCGTGCTCCTTACTGGTCTGTTGCCTGGTCTGATCTGATGATGACCATGTTTATTCTTTTTGTTGTCCTGTTTGTCTATCAGTCATCCCATCCTGAGTTTTTCAATCAAGAGAAAACGATTTATGAGCCCGGTGCTGCATTGGAAGTCGCTCAGTCGGCCAGTTTTCCTGGGCCGGTCATGGATTTGTCCGGTAGGGCGGTGCCCAATATTGCCAGATTTTATGATTTAAGCAGGCAAATTCTGGAAGAGGAAGAGCTTGAGAATTTTGCCTCGGTGGATCTTGTTCCTGATCAAACCGTCAAAATTGTTCTTACCGGTGATCTGCTTTTTGATACGGGTCGGGCGGAATTAAAGCCTGCGGCCAGGATATCTTTACAAAAGATGATTCCCCTGCTGGATCAGGCCGATTATTTGATTAATGTCGCCGGCCACACAGACAATCTGCCGATTCAGACGGCTGAGTTTTCTTCCAACTGGGAACTATCATTGATGCGGGCCAATCAGGTGGCCCGTTTTCTTATGAATGAAAGTGGTTTGCCGCAGGATCGTTTTTCAGTCAGCGGTCATTCTTCCTTTAAGCCGATAAGTTCCAATGAAATAGCTGTAAACCGCGCTGCCAACCGCAGGGTCGAAATTATTATCAGCAGGGCAGGTCATCAGAGGGTGGCCGAGAGGGTGATCAGATGAAATTGATGCGTGACTTTTTTCAAATTTGTAATGAGAGAAACAAGATCGGCTTTATCTGTTGTCTTTTTCTTTTTATGTTCGGCTTTGCCATCCATGGCAATTTGGGGCTTTATTTTAATCTGTCCGGCCTGCTGATCGTCCTTGGAGGCAGCTTTGGCGCCACTTTATTGACCTACAGGATGGATCGGTTACGCATTGTCTATACCGTCTTGATTTCGTCTTATCGCCGGCAACCGAAACAGCCCGAGGAGATTGTCGAAATCCTTGTGGATTTATCCGTTAAATCAAAGTTTCAGGGGATTCTTTCCCTGCAGCAGGATGAAGAGGAAACCTCTTTTCTTTTTCTCCGCCGTTCTCTTGGTCTGCTGGTTGATGGTTACCAGGGAGAATCGATTCGTGATATTTTGAATACGGAGATGTATTTTTTTAAAATGCGCCGCGAAGACAGTGAACGAGTGTTGCGAACCATGGCAGAGTTTTTTCCGGCCTTCGGCCTTGTGGGCAGCGTGGTTGGGTTGATCAGCATGCTAACGGGGATAGGAGGGGACAGTTCCTCTCTTTTAATGACGGTTCCCATCGCTTTAACCTCGACATTGTACGGCGTTGTTTTTGCAAATTTTTTCTTTATTCCCTTTGCCGGAAATCTGCGCGAAAAGACAGACCAGGAGCTTTTGCTCCAAAAAATCATTATGGAAGGCGTTATTGCCATTGAACGGGAAATGGATCCCAGAAAGCTTGAGCAGAAACTCAAGTCCTTCCTGACCCCTTCTTCCCGTCAGGTGAAATTGGTTTCCCTCGAAAAGATTCAGGAACGCTTTCATATCCAGCCGCAGAATGTTTTGAGGCAACAAACTGGAAGAGAAGAAATCGTGGACCCGGAAAAAAAGAATTTGAGAAAAGAATTCACAAATATGGTGAATGTGTAATAAAATATTTTTGTTGAATTTGGATTTTTTTGTACCTCAAATGGTGGCATACAGACAACCTCCCCCTTATTAAAGGGGGATTGAGGGGGATTTGTTTATAGGTTGCCACCATTTATTGAGACGTTACGTTTTTTCGCAGTCAGGTAAAACATGAGGGAAAAAGACATGAGCGGAATCGAGTGGATAGAGCAAAACGAAACAGAAGACACGCCTTATCTCCGGCATTTTTTTCGTCTTCCTGTTGATGAGTCGGCAAAGATCAAGGTCAGTATCGACGGCCGGGAGTACCAGGTTGTCAATCTCGCCAGTTCCGGCGTGGGGATCAGACTTCTGCAACGTGATGTTTTCACTGTCGATGATTTTCTCAGTCAGGTCGAACTTGAAATTGAGGGCAAATGTCTGTCTTCACGGGGGAGAGTCGTTCATGTTTCTCTGGATGATGATGAAGGCTGGCTGTGCGGTGTTGAGCTCGTTGAACTTGATAAAGAAGGTCAGGTGGTTTTAAGGGACTATGTCGATCATTGTCGAGAAGCTTTATTTGCCGGTCGGAATTCTAAGATCCAATAGTCGGTATGTTGATGTCCAGATACCGTCATTAAATGAAGTTTGAAATTTTGGGAAGTTCATTTTTGTTTTGGCTTTTCACTGGCAGCATCATCATTAGAAAAGGGTAAAATTTTTTTATAATACGTGTTCTGTCCATATACGATAATTTTTCTTTGATTTTTTTCAGACAAGAAAACCCAGTTACTCATACGTTTTCTTATTCGTGCTATTATCCTCTTTGTTTCCTGGATTAGATTAATTTTTCTTGTTATTTCCTTAAGATATGTAATTCATGAAGCTCTTCGTGGACGGCATATTTTTTCGATTTCACGTGCGGTCTTCTTCTTTATTTTAAACCTTTTTGAATCGATTTTAGTATAAAAAAATAAATATGAGGGTGGGGCATCTGGTTAATTCTGTATAATTATATTGTTTTG
>JAGHCC010000452.1 GCA_021160685.1 Desulfobulbaceae bacterium
ACCTCTAGCAACTACACAAAAAAAAGAAGACGCAGAAGAGGAATGGAACGGGTCGCAATCAAGTCGCAGATTAAAAAGGCGACAATGGGGAAAATAATTTTTTCCTTTTTTCGCACCTTTCTCGGCGCTTTCATCCTGATCAGCCGCTCCCTTTTACTGGTCAAAAGATACATGATCGGCGGCTGAATCACCGGCACCAAAGCCATATATGAATAGGCCGCAATGGCAATCGGGCCAAGAAGATTTGGAGCTATCATGGATGAAAGGAAAATGGCTGTTGGGCCATCTGCGCCACCGATAATACCGATGGCACCGGCCTCATTCAGGGGAAAACCAAGAATCAGAGCTCCTATAAAAGTGAGAAAAACACCGATCTGGGCCGCAGCGCCAAGCAGAACCAACTTGGGATTTGACAGCATGGTGGAAAAATCAGTCATGGCGCCAATGCCAAGAAAGATCAAAGGAGGATAAATCCCCTTTGTCACGCCAAAATAAAGATAGGAAAAAACACTGCCCGGATCATATACCCCTAAAGGCATGCCGGGGATGGGAGGGATATTGCCAATCAATATTCCAAAGCCGATGGGAATGAGGAGCAGGGGTTCATAATCCCTGGTCACGGCCAGATATATAAAAATGAGTCCCACAGTAATCATGGCAAGATTACCCAGGGAAAGATTGGCAAAACCGGAATTTTGTATAAAGGAGCTCAGTTCCACGATTTATTCCACAACAACCAGTGATTGACCCTGATTGACCGCTTGGCCTTCACGAACCAGAATTTTCTCGACCACGCCCGCACAGGTGGAAATAATATTATTTTCAAGCTTCATGGCCTCAAGCACAAGCAGTTTCTGGCCGGCAAGAACCTTTTCCCCTTCCTCAACGTAGATCTTAATAACATTACCGGGCATCGGCGAACAGATCTCTCCAGGGTCTGCGGCAACGACTGGTTGAACTTGAGTCGCAGGAGTTGAAACATGCGGCAAAGACGTTTTCTGTTTGGAAACGGGAAGGGAGGAGACAATATTTTTTATTTCTCTGATATCAACGATATGCTCGACACCATTGACCTCGACTTTCACATCCTGTTCCGTTACTTCCTTTATAATGACATCATAATTTTTATCGTTAATAGACAGACTGTACATGCGCATGGTTATAATCTCCTTTGCATCACTGCACGGCCGTCGGAAACACCCTGGAACTGACCACCGATCTGCCAGGCTGACACCGTCGCCCTCCTCTCTGGTTTCCAGGTGATCCTTTGATTTTCTTCGGAAAAATCCCTCTCCAGATGAAAGGCCACGGCAATGGCGATCAGCAGTTCCTTGTCAGAGAACAGATCATTTTCCCCACGGCCGGATATCTCTTTTTCAGCACTCTTTTTTTTCTTCAAATTATCGGGGAGTGCCAGAATTGAGGGCTGCAGGGTGATATAAATACTGATGACAAGAAGTCCGGTAAAGACAACAAGCATGCCTGTAAAACTAAAATTCACGGCATTAAAATCCGGGCTGAAAAGATTTTGCAGACTGATGTGACTCAAATCAAAGTTCATTTATAATTATTCAGGTTGTTTAGGCTGTAGGCTAAAGGCTATTCGTTTTCAAAGAGTGTAACACGATGATCTCTTTTACAGTCTAAATGCCCACGGCCTATCGGCAGCAGTATTACAAGGGAATATTGCCATGTTTTTTCATGGGATTTGTGTCCCTTTTATTTTTCAACATCTCCAGGGCCTTGATAATCCTGAATCTGGTTCGGGCCGGCTCAATAATGTCATCAACATACCCCCGTCTTGCGGCAACATAGGGGTTGGAGACCGCTTCCGCATACTCCTCTTCCTTGGCGCGCAGAAAGCCTTCCGGATCATCCTTTGTTTTTGCCTCCCGGCCGTAAAGGATTTCAACCGCGCCTTTTGCTCCCATAACGGCAATTTCCGCAGTGGGCCAAGCGTAATTGATATCTCCGCGCAGATGCTTTGATGACATGACGCAATATGCACCGCCATAGGCCTTACGGGTAACAACCGTCACCTTGGGAACAGTGGCTTCTGCATAGGCATAAAGAATCTTTGCGCCATTACGGATCACGCCGTTATGTTCCTGGGCCGTGCCGGGCAGAAAGCCGGGCACATCGACAAAAGTGATGATGGGGATATTAAAACAATCGCAGAATCGAACAAATCTTGCCCCCTTGACAGAGGAGTTGATATCAAGCACACCGGAAAGGCAATTGGGTTGGTTTGCCACAATGCCAACCACATTCCCATTAAAACGGGAAAAACCGACAATCAGGTTTGGGGCGAACGCCTCCTTAATCTCGAAAAACTCTCCATTATCAACCGTGCGCAGAATGACTTCCTTGATGTCATAGGACTTATTCTGATTCTGCGGAATAATCTGATTCAAGGCATCATCACGCCTTTCCGGTGGATCGCCGGTGTCGACAAAAGGCGGATTTTCCATATTGTTCTGGGGCAGAAAGGAAAGCAGCCGTTTGACATAATCGATGGCATCATCACCGTTCTCGGCCGCGTAATCGGCTACGCCGCTTTTTGTGGTATGCACGGAGGCGCCGCCGAGCTCTTCAACCGTGACATCCTCATAGGTGACGGATTTCACGACCTTCGGCCCGGTCAAAAACATGTAACTGTTCCCCTTCACCATGATGGTGAAATCAGTCAAGGCCGGTGAATAAACAGATCCTCCGGCGCAGGGGCCGAAAATTGCGGAAACCTGGGGGACGACGCCGGAAGCCATGACATTGCGCAAAAAAATGTCCGAGTAACCGGCCAGACTCTCAATGCCCTCCTGAATCCGGGCTCCACCGGAGTCATTGAGGCCGATCACCGGGGCGCCGTTTTTCATAGCCAGATCCATGACCTTGCAGATCTTTTCCGCAAATGTTTCCGAAAGGGATCCGCCAGAAACCGTGAAATCATGGGCAAAGACATAGACGATACGGCCATTGACGGTGCCATAGCCGGTGACAACACCGTCGCCGAGAATTTTTTTCTTCTCCATGCCGAACTGATGGCAACGATGGGTTTTGAACATATCAAACTCTTCAAAACTGCCATCATCAAGGAGTAAATCCAGCCGTTCCCGGGCCGTCAGACGTCCCGTGGCATGCTGCTTATCAATACGTTTCTGACCGCCGCCCAGGCGCGCCTGTCCACGGAGAAACATGAGTTTATCAAGTTTTTCCTCCATTACGCATCCTTTCCGCTGCAAAATTCCGTTAACACGCCAAAACTTGACTTGGGATGAAGAAAAGCGACTTTTTTTCCGCCGGCGCCCTCAAAAGGGGTTTCATGGATCAATCTTGCGCCATTGTCTGCGGCTCTTTGCAACTGACCGTCAATATCATCGCTCTCATAGGCGACATGATGAATTCCCTCTCCCTTTTTCTCAAGAAACCGGGCAATGGGGCTGTCATCGCTTGTGGGCTCCAGCAGCTCGATATGAATATCGCCAACAGGAAAAAAGGCGGTTTTCACCTTTTGGGATTCGACAACTTCGATCTTTTCACATTCAAGTCCAAGAACATCCTCATAGAATTTTCTTGCCTGATCGATGGACCTGACGGCAATGCCAAGATGATCTATTTTTCGTATCATAGTTATTTTCTTTCGTAACTTCTCAATAAGTGGTGGCAACCTATAAATAAATCCCCCTCAATCCCCCTTTTTCAAAGGGGGAGGTTGGCGGTAGGCCACCACTTATTGAGAAGTTACAATTTTTTACGTAACTGCCTCAGGTTGTTTAGGCTGAAGGCTGAAGGGAAAACCAGCAAAACACATCGGTCAGCTTCAACCTTCAGCCTATTTATCTAAACAGTTACTTTCTTTCTTTATAAACGCCGAAAACCTGGCGGAGAACATTGCAGATCTCGCCAATGGTGGCATAGTTCCTGACACAATCAAGAACAGGATCCATTAAGTTTTCATCTCCACGAGCTACGCGGTCAAGATTTTCCAAGGCACGGCTGACGGAAGCATTATCCCTGTTTTTCCTGAGTTCGGCAAGTCTTTTAACCTGCTCCTGTTCCACGGCAGGGTCAACACGAAGAACGGGCGCCCTCTTCTCTTCCTCAACCTGAAACTGATTGACGCCGACAATGACACGTTCATCCCGTTCAATCTGAAGCTGAAACTCATAGGCGCTGTTTTCAATCTGGCGCTGGATAAAACCCTCTTCAATACAGGCCACCACCCCGCCCGCGTCTTCAATCTTTTTTATGAGTTCAGAGGCCCGTTGCTCAATTTTGTCAGTCAATTCCTCAATATAATAGGAACCGGCCAGAGGGTCCACCGTGTTGGCCACCCCGGATTCATGGGCAATAATCTGCTGGGTCCTAAGAGCTGTCTGCACCGACTCTTCCGAGGGCAGAGACAGGGCCTCATCCTTTGAATTCGTATGCAGGGACTGGGTTCCGCCAAGGACGGCAGCCAGAGCCTGGACGGTGACGCGGACAATGTTGTTATCAATCTGCTGGGCCGTCAACGTGTTGCCGGCCGTCTGGGTATGAAAACGCATCATCTGGCTGGCCGCGTTTTTTGCGCCGAACCTTTCCTTCATGATTCTGGCCCACAGCCTGCGGGCAGCGCGAAATTTAGCTATTTCTTCCAGAAAATCAGATGAACAGTTGAAGAAAAAAGCCAGGCGGCGGGCAAAGACATCAAGTTCGAGCCCGGCGTCAAGGGCGGTCTGGACATAGGTGATGCCGTTTGCCAGGGTAAAAGCCACCTCCTGTACCGCCGTGGAACCGGCTTCACGAATATGATAGCCGGAGATGGAAATCGTATTAAAAACCGGCATGTTCCGGCTGCACCACTGAAAAGTATTGGTGATCAGGCGCAGGCTGGGTTGAGGCGGGAAAATATAGGTGCCACGGGCCACATATTCCTTAAGGATATCATTTTGAATGGTACCCTTGAGTTGCTCGACGCTGACTCCCTGTTTCTCGGCAGCCACCACATACATGGCCAGAAGCACAATGGCCGGCGAGTTAATGGTCATGGAGATGGAAACCCGCTCAAGGGGGATCCCGTCAAAGAGAACTTCAATATCAGCCAGAGAGTCAATGGCCACCCCAACCTTGCCCACTTCTCCACGGCTCATGGGATCATCCGAGTCATAGCCGATCTGGGTAGGCAGATCAAAGGCGATGGACAGGCCGGTGTTGCCCTGGTCAAGAAGATAGCGATACCGTCTGTTTGATTCAGCCGCAGTGGAAAAACCAGCGTATTGCCGCATTGTCCAGAGACGACCGCGATACATGGTGGGCTGCACGCCACGGGTAAAAGGATATTGTCCGGGAAAGCCGACATTCTCAAGATATGCGTCATCAATCTCCCTGGGAACAGCAAGCCTTGGGATCTCATCCCCGCCATGGTTGGTAAAGTTCTTTCGTTCCGGAAAACGGCTGATGCTTTTCTGCAACTCGTTTTTCTGCCACTTGGCAAATGACGGATGTTTACTCATTTTTACTCCATTACTTGTAATGGTTCAGCGAAACAACCGGGGTAAAATCCCGGCATTTATTTTAAAAATAACATTTCTCCCTCACCCTAACCCTCTCCCACCGGGAGAGGGGA
>JAGHCC010000235.1 GCA_021160685.1 Desulfobulbaceae bacterium
CGTCTTCGCCGAGACGGGCCCGCTTTTTCTGGGATCTTGGCTTTGATTTTGAGGTCCGGTCCGCTGAAATAGATGAATCGCAGAGGGAAGGTGAGCTTCCTGCCGCCTTTGTTCAGCGGCTGGCCGGAGAAAAGGCGGAAGTCATTTCTGAACGGAATCCTGCAGCCTGGGTGGTGGGTGCGGATACCTGTGTTGTCCTTGATGGACAGATTCTGGGGAAGCCGGATTCTCCGGCAGACGCCGGTCGTATGCTGCAGATGTTGTCCGGCTGCTGGCACGAGGTCTGGACGGGTTTTGCCATCTGTCATCATAAGACAGGTATCGATGTCCGAAAGGCCGTGCTGACTCGAGTCCTTTTCCGGGAATTGACCCCTGATCTCATTCATTCTTATGTCCTTACCGGTGAACCCATGGATAAGGCCGGTAGTTACGGTATCCAGGGAAAGGGGGGATTTCTTGTCAGGAAAATTGAGGGGTCATGCAGCAATGTAATCGGCCTGCCGTTGAACGAAGTCGTTGAGGAGATGTTTAAGTTGCATGTGATCACCCCCTGCCTGAATTAAATGTTGGTTTTGTTTTTGACAGATGAATCCTGTTTGTTGTAAAATTTCATATAACTATTCAGGTGTGGCCACCAAATTGGCCTAACCACCGTTCCGTAACTGTTCAGGAGTGCTCCATATCGAAGTCTACGCTTATCTGGTTCATTTGGGACTTCAAAGCATACTTGTGCTATTCAAGAAGGCCAGGTAAGCGAGTATGCGAGACTCCGAAATGGGACAAGATGGGGTGCTCCTGAACAGTTACAATTTCATTTGAACATGAAACATTCATTCCCCACACAAGAACAGGCCGAAGACAGTGTCTTTGTCGCTCGGCAGCCGATTTTCCGCAAGACAAAAAAAGTCTTCGGCTATGAACTCCTGTTCCGTTCCGGTCAGGAAAATTTCGCCGATCCTTCCATAGATGGCGACGTAGCCACTTCCAATGTTGTCACCAACAGTTTTCTCGTTATCGGTCTTGCCAAGCTCACGGATGGCAAAAAGGCCTTCATCAATTTTACCGATGAGATGCTCTGCAATTCCTATCCCGCTCTTTTCCCTAGAGAGGCCATTGTCGTTGAAGTTCTTGAAGATGTTGTTGTCACCCCTCAGTTGATTAAGGCCTGCCGCTCTCTTGTCAGCCAGGGATATGTTCTCGCCCTGGATGATTTTATCTATAAACCTGAGTTTGATCCCCTTCTTGAGCTGGCTGGAATCGTCAAATTTGATATCAGGGCCATGTCCATGGCCGAGCTTGCCCGGGATGTGGAACGAGTCACGCCTTTCGGGGTTCGGCTATTGGCTGAAAAGGTGGAGACGCAGGAAGAGTTCGAGGCCACGAAAGAGATGGGTTTTAACCTGTTTCAGGGCTATTTCTTCTGTAAACCGGAGATTGTCAGCGGCCGTGATATTCCCGTTTCAAAAATACAGTATCTGCAGCTTTTGAGGATGGTGCAGGATGAAAATTATGATTTTAGAAAAATTTCCGACCTGATCTCCCATAATGTTGCCTTATCATTCAAGTTGCTCAGATACGTCAACTCGGCATACATTGGTCTGCGTAACAAGGTAAAATCCCTGCAGACCGCCGTGGCCTTGATCGGCGAATTGCATATTCGTAAATGGCTCAGCCTGATCATGCTTTCCCACATGGCTGAAGACAAACCTCTGGAGCTGGTGAAACTTTCCATTGAAAGGGCAAGCTTCTGCGGTCGGATCGGCGACAGTCTGGCCGATAAAAGATTTGACAGTTCTCTCTTTTTTACGGTGGGAATGTTTTCCCTGCTCGATGTGATCCTGGGGCAGAAGATGAAGGTGATTTTACAGGATCTGAATCTGGCGGATGAGATTCAGGATTGTCTCCTTGGCAGATCCAGGAACCAGCTGGCCAGGACACTTGCCCTGGTCAAGGCCTATGAACGCGGCAACTGGGAGAAGGTCAGCCAATTATCTTCCGCCCTTGGAGTTTCCATGGAAGATTTACCCGGCCATTTTGATGATGTCCTGGAGGAGGTGCGGGCCTTTTGTCTGGGTGATTGATTTTTTGATTTGGGACTTCAGATTTCGGAATGCGGATATCGGTTTTGTCAGTCCATTCCGAAATCAGAAATCACGTAGATTGACCCATTTGATACATTTTAGAAAAATCGCCGATGGTTAGAAAAAGTTCGGCAATTCCCGCTAGGAGCGACAGTCTGTTGCTTCTGATCTTTTCATCCTCCACCATCACCATGACATCATCGAAAAAGGCGTCCACCGGTTCTTTCATCCGCAGAATAACAGTTAATGCCTGTTCGTACTGTTTTTTCGCCACCAGGGGAAGGACTTCGGAGCGGACTTTTTGCAGGGTGGCAAAGAGTTCCTTTTCTCCCGGTTCGGTGAGTAGCTTCTCCTGCACAGTGGTTTCCCGGTGATCCTTAATGATGTTATTGACCCGTTTGAAAGCGCCGGCCAGCAGGGTAAAGGTCGGCTGGTCGCTGATGGCGACAAGGGCGTCAATTCGTTTGCGGCAGTCGACAATATCGTCAAAGGAGACAGAGGTCACCGCCTCAATCGCTTCGGGAGAAATATCCCGACCGATGAGATCATTGATATAACGGTTTTTGATAAATTCAATGCAGTCCGCCAGCACAGCCGGCTGGTTCAGTTTGTCTCCGTAAAGATCAATCGTTTTTTTCAGCGAGGCGGAGAGTGAAAGGGGCGCGGACAGGTTTTCAAGAATATGGAGAAGACCCAGGGCCAGGCGCCGCAGGCCGAAAGGATCGGCAGTGCCGGTGGGGATTTTGCCGATACCGAAACAGCCGGTAATGCTGTCGAGGCGGTCGGCCAGACTGACAATGGCTCCGTGAATTTCAGAGGGCAGGGGGCTGCCGGCCCGCACCGGCATATAATGCTCCATGATTCCCTTGGCCACAGCAGGGGGTTCACCGTCGTGAAGGGCGTAATGCATTCCCATGTTGCCCTGCAGAGCCGGGAATTCATTCACCATGTCGGTCACCAGGTCCGCTTTGGCCAGCCACGCTGCCCTCTTGACATCTTCCGTTTCCGCCGCAGCCAGGGTTTGTGCCAGAAAGCCGGACAGTTCCATGATACGTTCCGTTTTTTCAAGCATGGTGCCCAGCTTGGCCTGAAAGACGACTCCCGCCAGACTGTCAACGCGGTCGGAAAGCCGATGCTGTCGGTCTTCCTTGAAAAAAAACAGGGCGTCTTCAAGGCGGGCACGCAGAACACGCTGATGTCCCTGCCGGGTCAGCATGGAGTTTTTGACCCTGGTGTTGTTCACGGCAACAAAATGAGCCATAAGATTGCCGTCATTGTCAGCAATCGGAAAATATTTTTGGTGCACCCGCATGGAGGTAATGAGTACCTCCCTGGGTAATTGCAGAAATTTTTTGTCAAATTCCCCGCAGATGCCCAGGGGGAGTTCCACCAGGTTTGTTACGGTATCAAGAAGTTCCTCGTCCGGAATAATACGTCCTCCGGTTTCAGCGGCAGCTTTGTCAATTTCGCTCTGAACCGCCTGACGTCGCTGTGTCGGGTCCACCAGGACGCTGGCCTGGGCCAGATCCGCAAGGTAGCTGTTAAAGTCGTTGACTTTGAATTCTTCAGGCGCCATAAATCGATGGCCCCGGGTCTGGTCGGAGCTTGCGATGTCATTAACCCGGAAGGGAACGATTTTGTCGCCGAACAGGGCCAGAAGCCACTGAATAGGACGGGCAAAGCTGGTGCGGTTTGCTCCCCAGCTCATGGATTTGGGGAAAGGGAGATCGGCGATCAGCTCGGGCAGGAAAGCCGAGAGGATTTGCATGGTCTCTTCACCTTTTTTTTCCTGGCGCAGCATCAGGTATTCGCCCTTGGCAGTGGTCGCAATTTCCATGTCATCCACTGTTGCGCCCCGGGAACGGGCAAAGCCGATGGCGGCTTTAGTGGGCTGGTTATCCTTGTCAAATGCTGCTTTTTTGGGAGGCCCGAGAATTTCTTCAAGACGATCAGGCTGGCGATCGGCGAGATCATCAATGCACAGGGTGAGTCTTCTCGGAGTGGCCACCGTCCGGATCCGCCCGAATGGCAGATCAAGCTCTTTAAGCTTGAGGGATATAATTTTTTTCATACTGTCCAACGCCGGCAAGATATATCCTGCCGGAATTTCTTCGGTTCCAATTTCAAGCAAAAATTCGTGCTGCATGATGTCTTTCCTGTTATTTCGGATTTGTGGTCGATCGAATGGTGGCAAAGGTACTGAAGCCCTTCGAAAGATTTTCCACACTCACCTCGAACCATTGAATGTCGGGGTGGGCGGAGAGTTTTTTCCCCAGAGCCTTGGCTATTTTTTCCACGGAAAGATCGTAGTTCGAGGGTTTCGGCATCCCTATGGACCATTTCAAGTTGTGGGAGGTGATTTTCTCCACCATTTGAATAAGATCCTCAAGCCAGATGAAATTGCGAAAACGAAGACGAATATGGGCAAAACCCCAGTGACCCAGTGATTCCGGCAGGCCTGTGGAGCTTTGCTCGGGAGTTGGCGGCGCAATGGGCACTCTGACTTCCAGGATAAGATCATCTTTTTTATCAAAAGAGCCATGCATTTTACAGATATACTCACAGATATCCGTTCTGTGCCCGGAATGAGTTTTCTTTTTTAGAAAATAGGGAAATTCGATCTCCATATGCGCTGATTCAGCCTGGAGTTTTGTTTTCATTTCCCGCAGGACAAGATGAAAACTCTTGAGATCAATGTGGCCGTGGAAGCGATTGAGGATTTCAATGAAACGGCTCATGTGAGTACCCTTGAACTGATGGGGCAGGTTCACATACATGTTGACTTTGGCCACGGTATTTTGGACTTTTCGGGCCTTGTCCAGCACTGTGACGGGATAGGAGATTTCCTTGACGCCAACTTTCCTGATATTGATTCGCCGATGATCGCTCTGGCTTTGAATATCTTTCATCGTTTCGGCTGTGATGCCATGACAGAAATGTTGGGATACGATAAGAGTTCACCTGGAAGTAAAATCCTTGGGGGAACTCCGCACGATCCTATCGTGACTCTGCCCATGACAGTGTTCAACGCCTTTATGGGAAAGTCGACTCAGGAAATATGACGGCGAACAGCGGCTTTCAATTCACTCAGGTCAGATGATTTAACAATGTAGTCATCTGAGGCCCATGAACCGAGATCCTGTTTGAATTCCTGGTAGGCTGAACTGAGAATGACGGGCATATTCGGGCACGTCTCTTTCATGCGTCGCAGGGCGTCAATGCCGTTCATGCCGGGCATATTGATATCAAGGATGACAAGATCAGGTGAGACGATATTGAGCTTTTCCAGCGCTTCCTCCGCAGAAAGGGCGGAGTGTACCTCGTATCCCTCTTCTTCCAGTTCTTCCCTGTAAAGCAGATGAATGCTTTCTTCGTCATCAACCAGCAATATTTTTTTCATATCCGACCTCTTTTGTGTCAAGTGTTGACGGGAATCGGTGAGTGTTCAGGTTTTGTTTAAAATCAGTAGTCAAGCTTCCGCAGATATTTTGCTGCTTCTTCCGGGGGAGTGGGATTGATATAAAAACCCGTGCCCCATTCAAAACCGGCTATTTTGGTCAGTTTAGGCATTATTTCAAAATGCCAGTGATAATGCTCAAGAGGCTCTGAACGTAACGGTGAAGTATGAAGGACAAAGTTATATGGTACGTTTGGAATACAGTTGTCCAGCCGTAGCATGCTTTCCGTGAAAATCGCGGTTAAAGCCTGGAATGATCTGGTGTCCTGCTCAATATAGGATGAGGAGTGGTATTTGGGCAGGATCCACATTTCAAAAGGTGACCTGGGTGCGTAAGGCGTGATACAGAGGAAATGATCATTCTGGCAGACCACCCGGATCTCCTGTTTGGTTTCCTGGCGGATGATATCACAAAAAACGCAGCGTTCCTTGTAGCGGTAATAGGAAAGGCTGCCGGCGAGTTCCGAGACAATCATTCTCGGCAGAATCGGCATGGCCACAAGCTGAGAATGTGAATGTTCAAGAGAGGCGCCGGCGCCGCGGCCGTAATTTTTAAACACCATGACATATTTGAAACGGTGATCGCGGCTGAGATCCACCAGGCGTTCCCGATACGAGAGGAACACGTTAATCATACGTTCCGGTGGCAGCTGGACGAATGATTCATTGTGGTTTGGCGTTTCAATGATCACTTCATGGGCGCCAATGCCGTTCATCTTATCATAAAGCCCATCCCCTTCCTTGTCCAGATCACCTTCAATAACCAGGGCGGGATATTTGTTCGGTACAACCCGGAGGTCCCACCCTGGAGTGTTCGGAGGGTGAGAAGTGCTGCTGTAACGCAAAACTTCAGCAGGCGTTGTTTTTTCATTGCCGGGACAGAGTGGACAGAAGCCCCCCTTGCTTTCGCTTTTTTCGATGATAAAATCCGTGGGACGCTTGCCACGTTCTTTGGCAATAATGATCCAGCGGCCCAGAACCGGGTCTTTGCGTAATTCCGGCATTGTTTTTTTTTCAGCTCTCCTGGGCTTTTTCGAAATCTTCCTGTTTGGTCTTGCACTTAATGCAAAGTGTTGTCACCGGCCTTGCCTCCAGCCGAGCAATACCGATATCATCTCCGCACCCATCACAATCTCCATAGGTTTCGTCCTTGATTCGATCCAGGGCGGAATTGACCTTGGTGAGCAGTTTTCTTTCCCGGTCACGGATACGCAGCTCAAAATTACGGTCGGATTCCGCCGAAGCTCTGTCAGTCGGATCCGGATAGTTATCATTCCGGCCGGTCATGTCGGAGATAGTTTTATCCGCCTCGGACAGCAGATCCTCTTTCATCTCTTCAAGTTTGCTTTCAAAATGCTTCAATTCGTCCTTGTTCATGGACTTTATCTCCTGGAGTTAAAGGCTTAAAGCGCAAAGTCGGTGTGGTCAGCCTGGATGATCAGTTTTCGTTCTGTCTGGTATATGTTCCGCTCTTGCCTCCTGATTTGGCAAGAAGCCTGATGTTGTCGATTTTCATTCCCTTGTCAACGGATTTGCACATATCGTATATAGTTAAGGCGGCAATGGAAACAGCACAGAGAGCTTCCATTTCCACCCCTGTTTTGCCGGTAATGCCTGCCGTTGCCCGGATCTCAATACTATTATCCGCGTCAAGAAAAGTAAAGTGAATCTCCGCCTTGCTGAGGGGAAGGGGGTGAGTTAACGGAATGAGGTCGTCCACTTTTTTAGCGGCCATGATGCCGGCCAGTCGAGCGACACCCAGAACGTCACCCTTGGCCATCCGCCCCTGTCTGATGAGATCAAAGGACTCGGCCGACATGCTGATTGTTCCTGCTGCCGTGGCTTCACGAACCGTATCATTTTTTCGGCTCACATCAACCATGCGGGCATTTCCCGTTTCGTCGAAGTGAGAAAATTGTTTGTCAGGTGTTTTTTTTGTTTCGTTCGGCATGGTAGTCAGAGCTCATGAGGCAAAACTGAAGAGTTTTTTGAAAAAACCTTCGTGCTCAGAGTCATCTTTGTCGTTTTCGAGTTCAGAAAATTCTCTGAGCAGTTCTTTTTGTTTTTCGGTGAGTTTCGTGGGAGTTGTGACTTTTGCTTCAATGATCATGTCCCCGCGGCCACTGCCTCTCAGGCTTGGCACGCCTTGTCCACGCAGGGTAAAACGTTGACCTGTCTGGGTTCCCGGAGGAATGGCCAGATTTTTTTTGCCGTGGATGGTCGGGACTTCAAGCTCATGCCCAAGGCTTGCCTGGGTCATGGTGATTGGCAGTTCACAGAAGATGTAGTCGCCGTCCCTTTTGAAGAATTCGTGGGATTCAACATGAATAACGACATAAAGGTCTCCTGAAGGACCGCCACGGCGGCCCCCCTCGCCCTCACCGCGCAGCCGCATTCTTGCGCCATTATCCACCCCTGCCGGTATTGTAAGGGAGACTTTCTTGGTCTTACGGATCAGGCCGGTGCCGTCACAGTCATTGCAGGGATCCGTGATAATTTGTCCCCGACCGTGGCAATCAGGACAAGGCGTGCTGATTCTGAAAAAACCCTGGGATCGCATGACCTGGCCCTTGCCATGACAGGTGGAGCAGGTTTGACTTTGATAACCCGGTCTGATTCCCGTGCCCTCGCAGGTCCAACAGGTTTCTCTCTTGGTGATTTCGACTTCTTTTTTTACGCCGTGAACCGCTTCGAGAAAACTGATTTTCAGGTCATAGCGGAGGTCTGAGCCGGGTTCAGGTCCGTTCCTGTCAGGTTGTGCGCCGCCGCCAAAACCGAATAGATCCTCAAAGACATCTCCGAAGCTTGAGAAAATGTCGTTAAAATTGCCTGGTCCACTGTAACCGCTGTTTTTTAGACCTTCTATTCCGTAGCGGTCATAAATTTTACGTTTTTCCACATCGCCGAGCACTTCATAAGCCTCAGCCGCATCCTTGAATTTATCTTCCGCTTCTTTATCACCCTGATTGCGATCGGGATGATATTTCATGGCAAGTTTCCGGTAGGATTTTTTAATTTCCGCCGCTGATGACGAATTGGAAACACCAAGGATCTGATAGTAATCTTTGCTCATTGTATGATTGGCAATCAGGCTGAACTTTCAGGGGCTGACGGTTGTTTTTCTGCTTGTGTCAACGCGGTGGGCTGCTCGGTTTCCGTTGTTTCCGGTTCGCTTTCCCGGCGGTGGCCCAGCTCTTTGATATTGTCAAATGTGACCTCGCCGGCGGCAATTTCCCTGAGGGTCATGACAACCTCTTTATTTTTTCCTTTAACCAGGAGTTCCTGTCCCTTTCTGTGCTGTTTTACCCGAGCGACAGCAAGATGAATAAGGACGAAGCGATTTTCGTTACCGATCTGTTTAAGGCAGTCTTCAACTGTAATACGTGCCATAATGTTGAATGAATCCTCCTTGGTGAGAATTTGTTTTTCCGGCGGTATTGATACGAAGGGGTGCCGAAG
>JAGHCC010000460.1 GCA_021160685.1 Desulfobulbaceae bacterium
AGATAAAGGTCTTGGCTCTTCCGTCCTGTGATCTTGGCCTTCTCAAACACATTGATGCCAACAATGGGTAGGCATAACAGCAGATTGTTGAGGAACCCCTCGGCATCGGCCGCGTCAGCTTCGGAGAGCGGCGGGATCTGGGGAATGTTCCCGTTATCGAGTTCGGCCCGTTTCGCCTCGGCAGCGAGATTGACCAGGCAGGCTTCAAGATATTTCACATGTGCCTTGTTTAAGTTCTGGTCCTTGCTGACGAACACCACCGCTTGCGTCCAGAAATCCTTTTGTCTTGCGTGTTGCTCCAAGCGAAGCCGCACAACATCACCCTCACCTACGTATATTCGCGGCAGTTGCCCGGATTCCCCTGGTCCCCACAGGATATAAACCCCGGTTCGATTGAGCTCATCGCGTTGCCGCACTTCAGAAAGCAGTGACCGAGGGAAAACCAATCCCTTACCAGTCCAGTTTGATTTTTCGACAATGCGCAGCCCTTCAGGATTCCCTGATGGGATGAAAATGCGCACCGAGAAACCTTGTGCTTTGCTCATAATCCTTGCTCCTCTAAAAACTTATCCACATCCGGCACGACGAGCGCAACTCGCCGGAGATCAGTTTGGGCAGGAGATCACGACCAGTAGCAAAGCTCATGGGTCTTTGCCTCCACTCTGAACTTTCCTTTGCCAAGCAAGAACCAACGCCTTGTCGCCTTTGGCCACTTCTGAAATAATTGTTGTCAAAGCCTCGGTTTCTACTCGATGAGTACCAACGTACCCTGAACAAATCAGACCTATAAAGTCTGATTCGCGTAAGTATGTTCCATCCAAAGCTTCATAGCTCACGCGGATTCCACCCTTTGCTCCCCTGCTTTTACGCGATGTCAGAATCTGCTTTAGATGATCCAGAGAAATCACAAAGGATTGATGCGAATCATTGACTACTTTTCGTTTCACAAATTTGAAGAAAAATGGATTGCGACTCAAACGGTAGTCTGTGATTTCTTCATAAAATGCGGGAAGCTTCATTCTGGCAATTTCATCCCAAAATTGCTTGTCAGGCCTGAACTGCCAGCCCCGGCTCCCGTCTTGATTTCTTGCTTCTTCCAGCATCTTGTACTGAACCATGACAATATTGCCTTTGGTTTCGTTGATGTAAATCAGGTCAACTCCAAGCATTTTTTCTAAGGGCAGCCTATTAGCCGTATAGATCACTAAGCGCTCACCCCTCTTTTCAAAAACAGCACGTCCAGTGATATCCTGTGCGACCAGTTTGAATCCCGGTAGTTTCGAGGTGTCAGCATGAACAATATTATCCTCGTACATGTAAGTGCCAACTAGACTAAGTCCCGACGCAGCCCCTCGCCTTAAGACAACTTCAACAGGCACTTCATTTACCCGAAGACCGAAAACTTTCATGGCAGAACGAATGGCGTCTTCTTGAGCCCAGTTGATATTGGGGGTACGCCGCAATTCGGGTAGTTGTGACAATGCGACTTCCAACGTAGCGTGGTTTTCGGGCTCTTGTGCCAAGAGATGTATGAGATGAGAACTCAATTTTGATGAAAGCCTAGAGAATGCACCAGTGCTTGGTAATCTGTCATTGAGAAGGCGCTTCATCCGAGTATCCGTGACTCTTCTCTCTATCTCTCGTAGCGAAGACGGGACAACAGGGCGGAGCTTTTTAATAGTCAGACGAGAATCGAAAGTGCTAACGGCGGTTTTTCTGGTTGCCGTTCCTAAATAACACGTGTCGGCCCCGTGAATTTCTAGTAAGCAGATTGTCGGCAGTTTGAAATCTTGGAAAACCGAGTGAGGTTTTGCAATCGTCAAGTATTCAAACTTGTGCCTGGAATTGAGCAAAGATTCCGAAAGCGCTTCATCGAATCGAATCAAGATCAATGGTTTCTTTTCAACCCAGTGTGCAATCTTGATTGCTATAGTCATATCGAGCCCTCCACAAGTTTCTGAGCATCCGGTACGCGCAAATCGCCTGAGATAAGTTTCGGCAATAGGGTGTCACGCAGGGCAACGAGGGTACGCGATTCGTGGCAAGCTTTGAAAAGGCGATCAGTAAATTTCTTCGCCACGCGATCAAACTCCTCGACCACCTCAGTTGATGGCATGAGCAAGGGAAGACCTCGCACACCCAGCTTATTGATACCTGGCTGTGCCGAGTTAGAGTTGAGGCTAATAATCTCCTGCGTTATCCAATCTTGATCTAGCCAAAAGAACAGGTATCGTTGATAATGCGGATGCTTGGTCCGAACGATAAACACATGCTCATTTACCGCGCATTCCTTATGAGGAAATCCACAGTCAAAGTATGTCTTCCGCCCGATCTGTGCGCCGTCCTTGTACAGTAACACATCACCAGGTCGCACTGCTGCACCCTTTCGCTGAAGGACTTTGAAGAAATCCCGCGGGACGTACTTTTCCTTTGAGAAGTTATACCTACCCAATCCTATAACGTTCTCGGCACCGACGCTCGGTATTCCTTCTTGGGCTGCACCGCCTTTGGGCCTAGCTCCAGACATAAGTTCTCCTAATACCTGTCCAATAGTTCCAACCTCCCACCCCTCCGGAATCGGCCCCAGTTCCGAATCCACGAAACGATCGGGGAAGAGGCGCAGGATATGCTCCGGCAGACGAACCCCACTCCCCTCTCCCTGTGGGAGAGGGGAGTGGGGTGAGGGAGACATTATCTCCGACACCCGTTCATACAAATCCTGCAAAACATCTTCGGTCTTTCGCAGCACATCACGCGACCAGTAGCGAATGACTTTCAAGCCCTTTTGCTCCAAATATTCAGTGCGTTTTTCATCATATCTTTTGTGCGCTGGTTCGGCATGTTGACCACCGTCGATCTCAATTACCAACCCCAATTCATGTGCATAAAAGTCCACGATGTATGGTTCGATAGGATGCTGGCGGCGGAATTTGATCCCAAGGAACTGTCGGTTGCGCAACATTCGCCACATCAGACGCTCGGCATCAGTCTGTGTTTTGCGAAGTTCGCGTGCGTAGGCAAGCAGTTGAGGGGGGATCGGGGGTTTTCTTTTGCTTTCATTGGCAACACTTTTACTGTGGGCAGAGGAGGTGTAAACCCTCTCCCCTGCCCCCTCTCCCAAAGGGAGAGGGGAATGAGCTCTCTCCCCTAATGCTTCTACCACAGGGAGAGGGGAAGAGCGGTAGTGGGCGGCGCGTTTGGCGAATTTTTCGGGGATGGGGTTGCCTGCCTTGAGCGCATTGACCACCACCGGATCAAAGTCCACGAACCAGGATTTGAAAAGCGCCTGGGCCATGGCCTCCAGAGTCTGGTTCATGCGCCGGTTGAGTTCGATCTTGTCGTCTAAGGTGCCGAGGATGTGGGCGATGGCGCGTTGTTCTTTTAATGATAAGCGGGGCCTTGTAAAACGTTCGACATGCTCCCACTTCGCGCGTGGCATTCGGGTGCCTTCAGACCCTTTACTGGCAAAATCTACAAAGTCGTAGGATGCCATCCAATAAAATAAGTAGCCTTGATCGCATCCTTCCCGGGCACGAACCACCCAGATATCAGTAGAGCAAATTCCATCGAACGGAGCACGAACAACCTTACGAAAATAGGGACGCAATTTGCCAAAAAGAATATCACCTTTTTTAAAACGGAACTTGGCGCTATTCACATCGGAAGACGTTCCCCATCCGTTGAGCCGCAATGATTCTTGCTCAATGTGTTCCAAGCCAATATAAGGGATTTTTGCTACTTCGTCAGGCTTGACAACGTTGCGCACAAGCTGGGCGACATCGCGAAAAGCAATCTCACTCCCCATACCCCAGCACCTCCAGATTTTTCCTGATCTCCGCCTCCAGCCGGCGGCTCTCTTCGAACTGCTCGTAGAGTTTTGCTGTCAGTTCGGCCATCTTCTCCTCGAAGGGCACGCCGTCGTCTTCCTGCTCCTCAGCGCCGACGTAACGCCCCGGGGTGAGTACGTAGCCGTGCTGGCGAATTTCCTCAATCGTGGCACTCTTGCAGAAACCCGGTATGTCGCGGTAAACCGCGTCACCCTCACCCCCGACCCCTCTCCCAGAGGAAGAGGGGGGACTTGACGCCGGGTGAGGTCCAACGGTACGCCAGGCGTGGTAGATGTCGGCGATTTTGCGGATTTCCTCCTGGGTCAGTTCGCGGTGGATGCGGTCCACCAACCGTCCCATGCGCCGGGCATCGATAAAGAGTGTTTCGCCCGTGCGGTTTCGGTAGCCGCGGTTGGGGTCGCCCTTCTTGTTGCGGGTGACGAACCACAGCGAGACCGGGATCTGCGTCGTGTAGAAAAGCTGGCCGGGCAACGCCACGATGCAGTCCACCAGGTCGTCTTCGAGGATGCCCTTGCGAATGGCCAATTCAGCGTTAGTCGAGGTAGAGAGCGATCCGTTAGCCATTACAAAGCCGGCAATGCCGTTAGGCGATAGATGATAGATGAAATGCTGAATCCAGGCGTAGTTGGCATTGCCTGGCGGCGGCACACCGTACTTCCAGCGCGGATCGTCGGTGAGTCGTTCCCCGCCCCAGTCGCTCATGTTGAAGGGTGGATTGGCCAGGATGTAGTCAGCCTTGAGGTCCTTGTGCAGATCTTCGTGAAAGCTGTCCGCGTGATGTGGGCCCAGGTCCGCGTCGATGCGACGAATTGCCAGGTTCATCTTGGCCAGGCGCCAGGTGGTGGGATTGGACTCCTGTCCATAAATAGCAATGTCGCCTAACTTGCCCCCGTGTGCCTCCACGAATTTCTCGCTCTGCACGAACATACCGCCGGAGCCGCAGCAGGGGTCGTACACCCGACCCTTGTAGGGCTCAATCATCTCCACCAGAAGCTGCACCACACACTGGGGTGTGTAGAACTCGCCACCGCCTTTGCCTTCTGCAGCAGCGAACCGGCCAAGGAAATACTCATATACCCGACCGAGTGGGTCCTTTACACCTGATTCCCTGGCCTTAAGGTCTATATCGCCCACCAGTTTCACCAGTTCCCCCAGCCGGGTTTTGTCCAGCGTGGGGCGGGAATAGTCCTTGGGCAGCACGCCCTTGAGGATCGGGTTCTCCCGCTCGATGGCGGTCATGGCCTCGTCAATCACTCGGCCGATGGTGGGCTGTGGGGCGGCGGCCTGGATTTTTTCCCAGCGGGCCTCAGGAGGCACCCAGAAGATGTTGGCGGCAAGATATTCGTCGCGGTCTTCCGGATCGGTGTAATCTGTATCCTGCCTGGCCTTGAGTTCCTCGTACTTCGCCTGGAAGGCGTCGGAGATGTATTTGAGAAAGATCAGGCCGAGCACTACGTGCTTGTATTCCGACGCGTCCATGTGGCCGCGCAGTTTGTCGGCCATTTCCCATAGCTTATTCTCAAAGCCCAGGTTGGCGCCGTTTTTCTGGTTTGTTGTCATATTGCCTCCTTGGTGTGGTTTTCGCCAGTTCGTTCCGAAATTTAGCACATCCGGTTAGCTTTATTCCTTGAACTCACCGTTGTAACGCAGTGTAGAAGTTAACCTTAATAAAGCAATCTCCTTTTACCAATTTCCTCCGTTGCTGACATTACCTTAATTACCTCTGTTTTTTGTTTTAACCTTTATTGTATTCTTATCGGTATGTCACACGTTTTTCTTAACAGTGAATGTCCTTTTCACAATACCAGCGATGGACGGGCAAATTTTAGAACCATCGGTTAATCAAATCTTTCCCAAAACGCCCGGAATGGTCTTTTTCTAAACAGTGGATCTTTCTTTTCCAGAAACTTTAGTAAAATGTTCGTTTTTATCTCTTCCCAAAGACAAAAAGGTTTTTAGCTTCTTTATGAAGCCAACGCATCTTAATGAACACAAAGTATCTAACTTGATTATATTA
>JAGHCC010000378.1 GCA_021160685.1 Desulfobulbaceae bacterium
ACAACACCCCTCACCCCGGCCCTCTCCCCAGGGAGAGGGAGGCAGCCCTAAATAACGTATTTAATAATTGTAAATTTTCGACTTCCTCGGTTATCCCCTCTCCCTGGGGAGAGAGTTAGGGTGAGGGGAAAGGTTACTGTTATAATAAATGCCGGTATCTTCACCCCGGTTGTCTTGCTGAATAGTTACGAAAATTCTTGATCCACCATCTGCCATGACATCACAAAAAGATATGCCGGAAATGTTGACGATCCGGCCGCCCAGCGAATGGCGAAGCCTTCTTGTCCGCGTTACCAGGGGATGCAAGTGGAACCGCTGCCGTTTCTGCGGCATCTATCCCGCCCTTGGCCAATCGAGTTTTTCCATCCGAACCGTTGCCGAAGTGAAACATGATATTGATCTTCTGCGCCTTTTAAGGCCCTCGGCGGAGACGGCTTTTTTCGGCGATGCGGACCCGCTGGAGGCGGGAGTGGACGCCTTCAGCGAGATTGCCGTATACCTCCGCCAGGTCTTTCTCATCAAACGGTTGACCTGTTATGCCAGGGCATCAACCCTGTACCGGCTCAAGGAGGAATCAATTCATCTTCTGGCCCGGGCCGGGCTGAACAGGGTCCATATCGGTCTTGAATCCGGCGATCCGGAGACGCTGCGCTTCCAGCGCAAAGGCCTGTCGCCGAAAATGGTCAGACAGGTGAGCCAGTGGCTGAAACAGGCCGGGATCGAGATTTCATTTTACGTCCTTCTCGGCCTTGGCGGCAGGGATCACTGGCAGCAGCATATTGAGAAGACGGCCGCTCTCATTAATGAGATTGAACCGGAATTCGTCAGAATCCGGCGGCTGTGGCTTTATGGAGATGAAACCGGGATTGCGGGCGCTGAATGCCCCCTGTGGCGGGAAATTCGCGCCGGATCTTTTATTCCCCAGACTGCTGAAGGAAGTGTTCTTGAGATGAGGCTGCTTCTTGCCCGTCTTGATCGGCTATCGACCTTTGTGGCCTGCGATCATCAGAATAACTATGTCAATGTCTCGGGAACATTGAAAGAGGACAGGGATGAGATGCTGGCGGAAATCGATTCCTTCCTTGTTCTTCCCAGCGAAGAAAGGCAGGCGCATTATGAGGAGGTTGGCTCACAGATCTAGCCCAGTAAAGTGGAAGAAAACATCAGATTTTTTAGGATAAGTACCTTGTCCTAGAGGCAGATAGCGAGCAAGAGCAAGGCGAGATCTTCGAGTCCTTGTTTCAAAAGATGTTTCCTGTTTCTTGTTTTTATGACAGAAATTCAGGAGTAAGGTACTAAAATTCCTGAACGTCAATGCCATGCTCGCTCAAAAAAATGCTTGTTTTGCCGCAGACCGGAGCAGAACTTTTCAGGATTATTCTCACACCCGGTTTGCCTTGCCGGATCTTTCCGGCCTTTTCAACAATCTTCCTGCCGTCTGCCATGATAATCCGGCTTTTTCGATCAATAACAATGGCAAGAGTATCAGCGGCTATTTTTTCAACGACTGTTCGTGATGGTAATCCGAACTCCTTGGGGTCAATGTATTCAGTCATAGTAACGTCCAGGCGGAAGGTAACCAATCACGGGGCGACATCACCTAGAGTTTGGGCAAACTCCTATCAGGTAAGCGTTCTCAGGTGCCGGAGATCGGAGTCTGCGCTTACCTGCTGCAAGCAGGGTGGGTGACTATATTCCCTCTATGTCAAACGCTCAAACGCCCTGATCGCAGCAAGATTCGGTGCCTGTGATCGTTTACGGCGGAAGGTTATTCCCCTTCCCTGTGAATTGCAAAAGGCCCGCAGCTCTGGCAAACAGGCATCACCTCTACACGGTTAATGTTGACATGGGGCAGTTGCGTTGTCAGCCAGAAAACAATATCTGCGATGTCCTCTGCCCGTAATGGTTGGAGCCCACTGTAGATTTCATCTGCTTTCTCCTTATCTCCTTTAAAACGGACTATGGAAAATTCCGTTTCAGCAAAACCGGGTTCAATATTGGAGACGCGGATATTTGTGCCGAGCAGATCCGCACGCAGATTATGGCTGAATTGTTTGACAAATGCTTTTGTGGCCCCATACACATTGCCGCCGGGATACGGCCAGTTGCCGGCAACCGAGCCGATATTAATGATATGACCGCTGTTTCGTTGGACCATGCCGGGCAGAATGAACCGGGTACAGTACATAAGTCCCTTGATATTCGTATCGACCATGGTTTCCCATTGCTCAAGATCCGCCTCCTGGGCCGGGCCTAATCCAAGGGCAAGGCCGGCGTTATTGACAAGGACATCGATGGACTGAAATGATTCCGGCAGGTTGGCAATATCATTTTTTACCGCCTCCCGGTCACGGACATCCTGGATCAGGATATGTGAGTCCACCGCTAGTTCATCCTGCAATTTTCGCAACTGGTCAGAGCGTCTGCCGGTTAATATTAATTTCCAGTTTTCACGGGCAAATAATCTGGCACATGCCTCGCCAAATCCCGAGGTGGCGCCGGTGATTAAGATTGTTTTTTGCATTATGGTCTCCCTATTTCAATCAAGCAGATGACCCTGATTGCCGTCCTGTTTGCTGATTCCCTGATGCAGGACAATCCGGCGGCCGGTTTCAACACCGTCATCGTAGGTTTGTCGGTAGATCTGCGCTCCCCTGTGTGAGCGGCGGCTGAGTCGAGGATAGCGATTCGCGACAAATTGGTTGAGCTGCCGGTCTTCCGCGACCACTAGGGCACTGGTGGCCGATGGAGCACTGGATGACGGCTGCAAATGATTATTTTGTTCCTCGAGTTTACAATAAAAGCCCTCCAGCAGGCCGAGATAATAACTGTTTCTGGCCCGCCTGGCATTTCCCCGGTACTGGTGACAGTTCTGCTGCCAGAGGGCGGCAAGCCGGTCTTCGAGAAAATGATAGACATATTCCGCCACTTTAACGTTTTCCTGTCTACCCAGAAGCTCTATGACCTTATGAACCGCATCACGGGCCGGATCATAGAGACCGGCATAAATAATCCGTACATAAAAGAAATTTTGCAGAATAAGGCAGATTTTCCGCTGATAACCCTCGATTCTTTTTTTCCGCCGATTGATAATCAGATAACTACAGCCTGTTTTTTGATCATCCTCGATCTGCCGCAGGTTATATTTATCCATCAGCTGACCGGCCTTGGTCATGGCCAGGTTTGCCTCGTGTTCGTTGGCCGAACCGGCCAGGGCCAGCAGTTTGCTGATTTTGTTGATAAATCGTCGCCCCTCGAGGGTCTGTTCACTGGGAGCTTCAGAGGATTCAAAAAGGGTTGGTAGATCACCGCCGGCCCGCCGGAATTCCGGGGCCAGGCCAAGCAGATCGCAGGCCTGTTGAAAGCGGGCTCCATGACCTCCACGGTAGTCGGCATGGAGATCTGAACAGACCTGATGGGCCATCTCGTGTTTCAGAATCTGGAGAGTGATGTCCCAGGAAAAATTTTCAATGAGTACGGAGCTGATTGTAATGATTCTGTCAGTGGATCTCCAGGAGCCGTAGTGGCTCCTGGAACTGGAAATTTCAAAAAGAGGTGTGGTCAGTTTGAGACCGTATTGCCAGCAGATACTCTCAAATTCATGCAGGAGCTGGCGGCTCCAGATTCGCTGAAAAGAGAGACGGTGAGCAGGGGGCATTGAGCTTACCTGTTTAATTTGAAGAATAATGGCCGAGAGTATCAGGAAAAAGGGTTTTTCCCCCTGAACCTTCTACCTTCAGCCTGAAGTTTTTATTTCTGTAACGCCCGCTCAAGAATTTCATAGCTGCGAGCCACCATGTTCCGGGGCTCCACCATGAGGCCTGCCTGGATCAGGGCATTGTCATAAATCTGCTCCACCACATTTTTGGCAAAATTTTCATCATTAATCCGCATATCGGCAAGGCCGGCAATCAACGGATGACTGGTGTTAATCTCCAGATTTTTGGCGCTGATGGAATGCTCTTTGCCTTGGACCTGCATGATCCTCTCCATGCTGCTGGTCATGAAGCCGTCAGGATTAACAATGATAGCCGGGCTGTCCACCAGACGGTCAGAAGACTTCACTTCCTTGACCCTGTCGCCAAGAAGCTCCTTCATCCATTTCAGCAGGGACTCGGCCACCGGCTTATCTAGATCTTTCCCATCAGCCTTGTCTTCCTTTTTCTCCTTGCCGGTCTCGGGCAGTTTCAGGTCGGCCCGGTCGGCAGAGACCAGTTTTTTGCCGTCAAATTCGCCAAGATGACTGAAGACAAAATCATCAATGGGCTCCAGGGCATAGATTATTTCTAGATCGTGTTGTTTGAAGGATTCAAGATACGGGCCGTTCTCCAGGGCCTCGCGGCTGGGACCGTTGATATAGTAAATTTCCTCCTGTTTTTCATTCATCCGTTCCACATATTCTGCCAGGGAAATCAGCTGACCCGGTTCCGAGGAGGATGATTCGAACCGCAGAAGTTTGGCAATGGCCTCACGATGAGTAAAATCCTGGGTGGCCCCTTCCTTGAGGAAAATACCGAACGTTTTCCAGAATTTTTCATAGGTTTCCGTATCTTTTTTCGCGGTTTCGGCCAAAAACTTCAAAAAGCGGGTCGTGATCACCTTTCTGATCTTGGTGACCAGCATATTATCCTGCAGGGCCTGGCGGGAGATGTTCAGGGGAAGATCTTCACTGTCAATCACGCCTTTAACAAAGCGCAGCCATTCAGGCAGAATATTGTTGCTGTGCTGCTCGATCAAAATCTTCTGGCAGTAAAGGCTCACGCCAGGATCAAGCCGGCCCAGGCCGAGAACTTCAAAATTTTCCTGGGGCACGAAAAGAAGGGATCTGATGGACAGCGGTGCGTCAGCCATGAAATGGAGGCGCAGCATCGGATCATCGGCGGCATTGGAAATGAACTTATAAAATTCATCGTACTCCTCATCCTTGATTTCATTTTTGCTGCGAGTCCAGACCGCCTGGACCGTGTTGACCGTGCCTCCATTGACCTTGATGGGAAAGGGCACAAAATTGGAGTACTGCTCAATGATGTTTTTGATGGTATATTCATCTGCGTATTTGTGGCAATCATCCTTAAGCTCCAGGACAACCTTGGTGCCGCGATGCAGACCCGAGGCCGGGGAAATGGTGTATGATCCCGTGCCGTCCGATGACCATTCGTATCCTTCTTCGTCGGTCCGGTAAGAGCGGGACAGAACCCGAACTTTTTTCGCCACCATGAAGGAGGCATAAAAACCAACGCCGAACTGACCGATCAGGCTGACATCTTTTTGTGCCGCTTCGCTAATAGCGGAAAGAAAATTTTTCGAACCGGAATGGGCAATGGTGCCGAGATTTTTTTTCAACTCTTCCTTGGTCATGCCGAAACCGGAATCCGTGATGGTCAGGGTGTGCTCTTTATCATCAAAAGTGATATTGATTTCAAGAGAAGCGCCCGGATCGAAAACCTCATCTTCAACAAGCTGCTGATGGCGAAATTTTTCCAGGGCGTCAGCCGAGTTGGAAATCAGTTCACGGAGAAAGATATCGTGTTCCGTGTAAAGAGAATGGATTACGATATCCAGCATTTGTTTTACTTCAGCCTGGAATTCATTGGTTTCTGTCTTCTGAGTCATAAAAAACACCTCGTAACGAAATATTATGTTTAAAGTTTTAGTAAATTAAAATTGATAGTCTCGTGAAAAGTCAAAAACACCTATGAATCGTCATTCCGGCGAAAGCCGGAATCCAGTGTTTTTAGTTGGTTATGGATACCGGATCAAGTCCGGTATGACGAATTGAGGACTTTTTACGAGATTATTAAAATTACGTTTGAAAATAATCATCAAAACCAAAGTGTCAAGCCGGAAGGTCGGGCCTGTTTCTTCTTATGAAGTTTGCTTGACAATTATAATCTCCGGACTGATAATTTAAACTGATGATCATCAATTTTTAGGGACGTTTAGCCTACTTTTATGCCATGTTACAAATATCAGCGAAAATAACCATCCCGGACAGCGAAATCGAAATCAGCGCGATTCGAGCCCAGGGAGCAGGAGGGCAGAATGTCAACAAGGTCTCAAGCGCAGTCCATCTGCGTTTCGATATCAAGGCTTCATCTCTGCCGGATTTCTATAAAGAGCGTCTTTTGCAGTTGCATGATCAGCGGATTACAAAGTCGGGTGTGATCGTTATCAAGGCCCAGAAGTATCGAAGCCAGGAAAAAAACAGAGATGAAGCGCTGAATCGGCTCCGGGATCTTATTAAAAAAGTGACCTTGAGACGAAAAAAACGTAAACCAACGAAGCCATCCCGCAGCGCCCGGAAAAAACGCCTCGACCGTAAAAGCAAACGGGGAAAGACCAAGGCTCTGAGGGGAAAAGTAAGTGAATGACAGGTACAAAAAGCTTATAAAAGGACGAACTCCATGGAAACACTTCCCACGCTCGCCAGGATGAAGGGCCTGCTCGATAGCGTTCTGCGGATTTCTGAAATAATTAATAACCCAAGGCTCAGTTACAACAAACGCATGGACCGGGTCCTGAAGATTGTCCTCGACTATCTCGGTGCCGAGCAGGGCTCAATCATGGTCCTTGAAAGGAAAAAGTTGGTCGTGCGGGCTGCCACCAGGCCGGAAATCATCGGCCTGAAGCAGGCGATTTCAGACGATTCCGTCGCCGGCAGTGTGGCAAAATACGGCGAGGCCCTTTTTATCCCGGACATTAGCGTGGACAAACGCTTTAAGCAGCGGCAGGGTGATATCTACATAAAAAACTCTCTCCTTTCCGTACCGATTCTGCATGATGGGAAGGTGACCGGTGTTATCAATATTACGGACAAGGCAGGCAGCAGCGATTTGCTGAAGGAGGATATCTCCTATCTGCTGCAGTTCAGCAGCATGATCCTCTGGTCCCTGGTGCAGCAGAACCTGCACAGGGAGGTACAAAAACAGCGGACAATCCTCCGGCGGAAGAACCGGGAACTTGACCGCCAGGAAGAGATGCGGTCCCAGCTTTCCAGGCTGCTGATTCATGATCTCAAAACGCCTCTTGCCGAGATCATTGCCAATCTCGATATTCTTTCCTACTCCATTGATGAAAATAACCGTGAATTCCTCGATGGAGCACGTCTCGGCTGTGACCGGGCCGTGCGCATGATTTCTAATCTGGTGACGATCGATAAAATCGAGGCGGATGGATTGATTCTTCTCAAGGAAGAGGTGCGTCCCCACGAACTGCTGGCCGAGTCTCTTTCCGGTATCAGGGGACTGGCACGGATAAAAAATATTGCCATTGTTGAAAAATGCGCTGAACTTCCCGCAATCAATATTGACAGAATCCTGATCTTGAGGGTTTTGCAGAATATTCTGAGCAATGGCCTCAGTTATTCGGAAGCGGACTCAACGATTACCGCCGGTTGTCGCAGGGTGGGGGATAAAAAAGAGATCGAATTCTATATCGAGGATCAGGGCTCCGGTATTCCGGCGAGTCAACGGAGGGTGATTTTTGATAAATATGCCAGGATAGCAAGAACCCATGATTTTCTCACCGGAAGCGGCCTGGGTCTTTATTTCTGCAAACTGGCGGTTGAGTGCCACCGGGGCATGATTGGCGTGGACAGTGAGTCGGGCCGAGGAAGCCGTTTCTTTTTTACCCTTCCTCTCTGATTTTCAGGCGGAAAACAACTTATGAAAACAAAATCACCTGAAAAAATGAATTTTCTCATAGTTGACGATATGGATAATATGCGCCGCTCGATTCGGGCCATGTTACAGATCATCAACTACGGCAAAAAAATTTATGAAGCTCCTAATGGTAAAGTGGCCTGGGAGATTCTTGGAGAGTACGGCGAGAAAATCGACTTTATAATCTGCGATGTTACCATGCCCGTGATGTCAGGCACGGAACTGCTGCATCGTATCCGTCTTGACAAAAAGCTGCGTGATATCCCCTTTCTGATAATTACCGCCGAAGCCAACATGGAGGTTGTGGCCGAGGCGGCGGAACATGATGTGGACGGTTATCTGACCAAGCCTTTTGTCACCGCCTCCCTGGAGCATAAAATAAAAGAATTGCTTCACAAGGTTTTTCATCCTGATCCTTACATCATACATTTGCGCGCTTCACGCACGTTTGAGGAAAAAGGGAATCTGAAAAAAGCCATTGATGAGGCGCAAAAGGCCTTAAAAAACAATCCGCGCTCCTCCCGTCCCTATCGGGAGTTAGGCCGACTTTTTTTCAAAGATGGAAAAAAGAAGGAAAGTATAGATTTTTTCAAAAAAGCCATCAGGATCAACCGCCTGGATGTCAGCTCCTTCCATTTTCTCGGGCAGATTTATTACAGGCAGAAACAACTGGACAAGGCCATTCATTATTTTTCCAGGGCCATGCAAATCAGCCCCAGGGACTCAAAGCGGGCTCTCAAATTCGCCCGTCTTCTGTTACAGGAGGATAAAAAGACGGAAGCGGCTAAAGTCCTGCGGTTGCTGTTAAAACAGAACAGGTATGACAGTGTCATCCTGGAACAGGTCGGCGGTCTGGCATTTGATCACTCCCTCCATAATCTCTCCATAAAATGTCTGGAGAGCATGTTAAAAAATGATCCAGACAGCCCTGTTCTTCACAAAAAGCTGGGGATTATGCTGGAAAAAAAGGGATTTTTTCATAAGGCCGTCGCCCATCTTGAGCAGGCCGTGGAAAAAGGCGATGAGGACGATATAGACCTGTTTCTCAGCCTGGCCCGGGTTTATCTTGATCTGAAAAGAATTATTCTTGCCGAAAAATGGGCCGGCCAGGCCCGGCGTCTTGCCCCTGACAATGCAGAGGTCAAGAGGATCATGGACGCCTGTCTCTGAAAGGGTGGGCAGTGGGCAGTGCCAACCCAACGAACGCCTTATTTTTTTGTAGTCTCGCAGAGGCACTCATTTTAATGAGTTATCTACTCAGATGCTTCCTTCCCTCTGCCCCTCTGCCCCTTTGTCCCTTTGTCCCTCAATACCAATTACCCTTTTTGAATCTTGCGAGACAGTGACGCAGCGCCCAGGAGAAGATCAAGGCCGGGAAGCCGGGCGCATGACGGCTCGCTGCAATCAACATGGCCGTGGAGATTGATGCCCTCGACAGCGGATCTGAGACTGCGGCTGATGGCACCGCCAGGATCCGGAGACAGACCAATACCCTTTCCGGCCAGAAAAACTGTGGAAACAAGCTGCTGATGTTGCCGGTAGTAGAATTCCAGGATTTGCTCCAAATTCGGCAGATACGGTTGCCACTGATCCACCGGCGTTTCTTCAAGTGAGTAAAGCCGGCGTGATGTGATAGATTTCCCGCTAACAAGGAGAGTGATAAGTTCTTGGGAATTTAACTTATAAGCAAGAAGAGACGGCCCACTCATCTTCTCAGAGGCCTCGGATAAGGCGGAAAGCAGAGCAAGGGCAAGAGGACAGTTCAGATCCGGCTTTTTTTTAAGCCCTCCCCATTCAAATTCTACATCCTGCCGCGGAAAAAGACAGGCAACAACAGACATTTTCTTTTCTTCACGGTTTCTGTGACGAATGAAAAACTGCAGCTCCTGCTGTTCCGGATCATAGGAGATATTTCGTTCCCGCAATTTGGCGATCACCGCCTTTTTCTGTCTCGATAGCCGGAGAAGAGGGAGAGTCAGAGCATGGATCTCGGCCCGCTCCGAGGAAAAAATGGCTACCAGACGCGTGGAGGAATCATCATTTGCCTCAACCAGTAGTCTATTGACGGAATCAGGCCGCTTTTCAGGGTCCTTGATGATGTGGCCGTTCACACACTCAAGGATCCCGCTTTTTTCTCTGCAGCGCAGGCTGATCAGTTGTCTCTGTTCTCGGTACACAACCAAAATATCATCCCCGCCCTTTTTTCGTTTAAGCAAAAAGATCAGGCCAATAACGAGACAACAACCCAGGCCCAGTCCAAGCCACATTGTTGCGGGAAAAGAAACGGAAACCGCCGGCTCGCCAGCTTCTTCCACGATCTGGGAGAGCGACGCATCATCTCGGGCAACAGGGGCAGGTTGTGGAGTACGTTCAATGAAGACCGGTTCCATGCGGACCGGCGCATCCTTGGGCCTTGGGGCGTTACGAGCCGCCTTGATCTCTTTCTGCAAGGGCTGCGCCGGACATTCGGGAATGATACTCAGAAAAAAAAGCAGCGGGACGACGACAAGCCAAAAACGTAGTCCAGGAGAATATGTATGACATGGGGTCATAGGCACCGACTACCTTATTCCGGTTTGACCGTGTGGGTCAGGATAAAATATTCAAGCTGAAATTTTTGTTTTTTTGTCAGGCGGGTAAATTCGACGTGGTATCTATTTTTTAAAAAGGGTTGATCAGGCTGATAATTGCTATTTTGGTCTGCATTGACGGAACGCGCCATTATTTTTCCCAGATAAAACTCTTTGTCCCCGGCAAGGATCTCAATCTCAAAAGGCTCTCCCGGCCATTCTCCTCGGTCAACAGAGGAAAAGGAGAGACCTTCCGGGCTGATATCGACCATCTGGCCGATCTTGGTGGCAGTCACCACATAGGTTCCGTGCACAGCCCTGTGACGTTGACTGGTTCGTCTCTCATGCCCACCAAACATTTTATTCTCCTGAGTATTCCCCGGCCAGCCAATGACCAGCCTTTTCTTCGCCCCCGGCAAATGTATACA
>JAGHCC010000083.1 GCA_021160685.1 Desulfobulbaceae bacterium
CATCGCAGGTGGGCGTATAGAGTTCAAATTTCTTCGGGGTTTCCACCGACGCACAGGTATACGTAGCAAAGTCGTTGGTGGAGGTGCACAAGCTGTCATCGGAGCTGATCAACCAGTACTTGCCGTTTTCATACTTAAGGGTGGCCTTGAACTCATCCCGCGGGGTAAGGAAGATAAGAAAGTCCAGAACTTCGATGCTGTACTTGTGGCTGCGGACCACAACCTTGGCAACCACGGAGCAGTTTTCTGAAGTATTGATCACCGCAAAGTTGGTTTCAATACCCTCGGAGGCAAAATAGGCCGGATAGATTAGCAGATCACCCTTCTGATTGGGCGACACGTATACATGATCACTTGCATTCTGCGCCATCGCCGGAGCGGCCAGAAAGGCAAGGCACAGCAGGGCGACGACAATCTTCACCAGGTTTTTTTTCATAACTTTTCTCCAATCTCTAAATCTTGGGGTTAAAAAATCATTTTTCAACAAACTCTACCGTTCTCCATCACTCGCAAAATGACGCCGGAGACATCAACACTTCATCCACCCAATTGGGGGAGCAGCATCGGGTTCTTCAAAACATGATACCAGGCTCCGTCAGTTAACCGCAGCCAGAAATCACGCCGCTCACGCGTATCCCTATGACCATTAGCCTTATAAATCAAACGACAATCAACATGGCATAAAAAATCCCGCTCGCATGAAATAGCAAGAACCTCTACCTCCTGCAGGTCGGCCTTCATGAAGAGATTTTGATACAGGGCGTAAGCATCCAGACCTATTATTTCTCGTACATGAGGCGCCTCACAATCTAATGCCTTTTCCACCTCCTTTCTGGCGATCAAACGCCAATATCGACTGAAACTCGCCGTCAAACCTTCGTGATCATCGAGCACAGCACTATTCTTAACCTGAAGCCTCTGGAAATGAGCACATCCGGCCCCTAAACCTACAATTAATCCTAACAGCCCGATCAGGAGCCACTGCCGATGAACACAATATGGTAGTTTTGACATAACCGCTCAAACTCCTGTCGGAAAAAATATTTTTTTTTGGCCCTCAGGATATGCTCCCTGATTCCATCTTTCACCTCATCCAGAGGCCGCAATTCGCCCGTATTCCCGTTTTGATAAGACTTCCAGTTTGCCCAGTAATAAGATTCCACCGCAAGCACCAATTCTGTTTCTTTCAGGCGATGCAGCATATAACATACAGCCATGGCCATGGTCCGATCAAAACCATCACGACTATCAGCCAGGGGACAGTTGATCTCCAACCTGAGAGCCTCCCGGGCAAAAAGAACAGTTTTCACCGTCCCCTCCACCATCGACTCGTCCGTAGGCCTGAGATGGCCCTTCTCTACTGCTCGCATGGCATTGACGTCAGCTTCGGTCACCACAAACCCGTCATCACCCCGGGCAATCACCGTTTTCTGGCTGCCGAAGGCCGGCAGCACGATAACCGTGGCAATTATAAAACTTAGAAACACAGAAATGATAACCCTATTCATGGAAAAACACCCTTCTATCAGCCAGGTAATTAATTCTAATAACCATAATGCTTGGTAATTGCAAGTCTTTTCCGCCAGCCCGATATAAAAATGGCTGGATACGTTATACTCATTGGAGGCGAAAATCCGCCAGGCGGTTCTCCCACCAGCCAAAGGCGGTATCGCTGAATGAATCCGCCCCAATGGGCATACCCTGAACATCAACCACAGCAACTGTAAAGACTATACCGGAGACCGCAACCTGGTAGGCCCCCAGGGGACCGGAAGTAAAAAAATCAGAGTCATCCAGAATTACGTCCCGGAGCGCCAAACCAACCCCCGACAGGCCTTCGGCAGGTTCCCAGCACCCGTTTCCATTATCATCCTGATATACGTTGCCGATCAAATAGGCGACTGGGACTCGCGGACAGGCAAAATCAGTCACTGCCACGTAGACATTGTGGGGAATATCCTCACCCAGATCCAGCACTGCGGACTTGAAACTGAACCCCACCTCGGTAAAAACCCGGCTGAAAATCCGCCGCGCTGAAGTATTGGCCGGATTGAGCTCATCCTGTAGCCAGTTTTCAAACAGCATCCTGGCGGCTTCCAGCGACTCGATCACCGCATCAAAAGCCATGACCCCCAACAGCTCATCGCTACCTACAGCATCATATCCCTGAGCAGCAATACGGTCGGCAATGCTACTGCCATCCAAACCGGTCGAGCTGTAATAGAGCTGAGCGACCATATCCTGATTATGACCTGAAGCGGCCTGAAAAAGAGAATCATTCCAAGCCAGGGGAGGAAGTCCCTGGTCCAATATCCACGCATCTTCACCCAGCACCTGCCGCGCGGTTTCTTCATCAATCCCCAGAGACTCAATAGCTCGCAGAGGATATACCCGGGCCGCATTGATCAACCGCCAGAGATACATGGAGGCCCCCGGCTGCTCGCTGCAAAACGCGGCCACAGGCATCAGGCTGATTAGGAAAAATAAGATGATTGCAATAGTTTTTTTCATAAGTGTATTTTAATTAAGCAATTCTCATGCCATGCAATGAAAGCCAGCAAATCAGCATGGTTATGACATCCTGTCTCCATATTCAGTGGCTTGATTTAAACATCATTGGCTATATTTAACCAACTTCCCAGCTACGTCTCATTGGCTAGAGAATGCTCCACTCCAATGACATTCCAAAGATCATTACCCGCTTACTCGCTTAATTCCTATCGGCTGTAAACATATTTTCTGAACCGCTAACGTCATTACATCATTCTCAACTTTCTGAGTTGCTCTAAAAACAGCTGAAAGAAATTTTC
Source organism: Desulfobulbaceae bacterium (assembly GCA_021160685.1). Classification (GTDB taxonomy): domain Bacteria; phylum Desulfobacterota; class Desulfobulbia; order Desulfobulbales; family SURF-16; genus JAGHCC01. The sequence goes on from JAGHCC010000083.1 coordinate 2,811, forward strand.
CAGGGATGTTCCAGCAATGTATTCCTGACAATGCAAGTCAGAAAGTTGAGATCATTCTTATCCAGAGAGGGATACCCCCCACAGGAATACAGGAAAGAAAAGGCAGCAAAAAAAGGGCATCGTTACATGCCCATCAAGGCCACACCGATGACAATGAACAATGATCCCAGTCCCTGGAAAAGATCAAGGCGCTCATGGAACACCAGGACGCCCAGCAACATGACAAAAATCAGGGAAAGGCCGGTATACAGCGGGTAGATGATGGATAGGGAGGTTGATTTCAGCATGAAAATATAGTAGAAAAAAATGCCGGCATAGATGGCCAGCGCCAGCCCTAAAATACCCCAGTGCGCCCCAAGTAGTTTGAAATAATTTTCAGCTTTCTGCATGGCGACCCATTTTAACAGGCCGTGGGATAAAGCCAGCAAGCAGGCCAGCAGGCCCGCCTGCACAATCACCTGTGTCAGTTTTGTCATTGGCGGAAATCCCCCAGGAAACTTTCTTTCTCATTGACGATAAACGCTGGTCGATGCTTCAATTCATCATACATCCCGGCAATATAAATCCCGATAATGCCAAGACTGAACATCAAGACGCTGCCAATAAACAACAAGAGCAGAATAACGGTAGTAAAGCCGCCGATGGCCTTCCCCGAAATCTTATCTACCAGAGCGATACCACCGATAACCACACTGACGAGGAAGGTAAGCCCCCCTAACGCAGTAACTAGATGAAGTGGAAAAGAGGTAAATGAAACAATAGAAGAGATGGCATATTTTATTAATGTCCATTTTTTCCATGATGAAGTTTTTTTGTCAGTTGCCGGTACATCAAAGGAGATTTGGGCAGTTGAAAAATGCAGCCAATTAATCAAGCCACGGAAAAAACGTTCCCGTTCGGGTAAGCGGCAATAGGCTTCAATAACTTTTTTGTCCAGCAATTTAAAATCCGAGTGATTTTTGATGCCCAGTCGGGTTAACGATTCAAAAAGCAAGGTGTATAAGCGAACCATGACCCCTTTTGCGCGTGTTTCAGGGCCGCGCGAAGACTTACAGGCCTCGACAACATCATAGCCCTGCTGCCACAACCGAACCATTTCAGGCAATAAAGAAGGCGGGTGCTGCAGATCCCCATCCATCACAATAGCCGCATCACATTTTTTGGCGAAGGTCAATCCGGCATAGATAGCCGCTTCCTTGCCAAAATTACGGGTTAAACAAAGGAGATGCAAATTTTTTTCCTTGCTGATGAAGCCGCGGATCAATTGAACCGTAGCATCCGTTGAACCATCATCAACCAGCAAAATATTGATCGACAACTCTGTTAACGACTGCACCACCGAGATAATGCGGGACAGATTCCCGATGATCGAGTACTCTTCGTTAAAAACCGGAATAATAATGGCAAGTGATTTCATGAGCAGCTTATTTTCGCTCCCAGTTTATAGACATGCCGTGCGG
>JAGHCC010000038.1 GCA_021160685.1 Desulfobulbaceae bacterium
ACGCGGTTTTGCCAGGAGCTGTTTGTGCGTTAGCACCGTGATATAATTCTATATTGCAATGTCCCAGATGGCTCTCCTATCCGGTCCTCACCGTTTTTTCACTCATCGTCCTTGCCCCGATACTCTTTCTTGTTCTTAGCCCATTCTGGCACGAGGGCCACATCTCCTGGTTTTATTTGCAGGGGTTGATCCTCAGCTCTCGTCAATTGGACCTCCTCAAGACCAGTATGCTCTTGGCGGGAACTGCGACATGTCTCTCTCTGGTCCTTGGTCTCCCCTATGCGCTCCTCGTGGAGCGCACTGATCTCCCCGGACGATCACTCTTTGGCCTTGCCTATCTCATTCCCCTTTTGATCCCTCCTTACATGCAGGCCATTGTGTGGGATTCCCTCCTGGCCAAAGGCGGTTGGATTGCGGAGTTGTTAACATTCTTCATTGGCAGGCCATTCAAGGTCTCTCCCTTCTGGGCCGCGTCGCTGTCTCTTTCACTGGCCTACTATCCGTTTGTGACATTGCTGACCATAGGTGGTCTGCGCGGCATAGACAGCAGTTATGAGGAAGCCGGTGTGCTGCACGGTGGCACGTGGTCCAGCCTTTCACGCATTACCGTACCCCTGGCTGCACCACACATCATCTCCGGTGCGGTGTTTGTCTTTATCTTCTCCATTATCGACTTTGGGGTCCCTGACATCTTTCGTCTGCGTGTCTACCCTATGGAGATATTCATCCAGTTCAGCGGCCTGTATGATGAAAAGGCCGCGGTAGTCCTGGCCTTCCCCCTGCTCCTTTTGATAGCAGGGCTGGTCCTGATTCAAGTCTGGTATATGAAGGGGCGCAGTTATATTGGCCTTGGCAACGGCCGGCGCGGAAGCCGTCGTTTCAGTCTGGGCTGGGCCAGGTTTCCGGCTATGGCTTTTCCAGTCTTTGTGCTATGCTTGTCCGTCTTCATCCCTGTCATGTCCCTTGCCCGGACTACCGGGACCTGGACTGTCCTCAGAGATGTCCTGGTTTCCTCATGGTCTGAAATAGTCTACAGTTTTGCCATGGCTTTTGCAGGCGCGCTTATCATGACGGTTTTTGCCTTTTTCATAGCCTATATTATGGAGAGATCTCCCCCAAGATACCGGAGCGTCTTGGAATACATGACCCAGCTTCCATTTGCCATTCCGGCCATCCTTCTTGGTGTGGCCCTGATCAAGCTGTGGAATCATCCTGTAACGGCATGGCTCTATGGGAACTCCTTCATGGTAATAATGGGATATGTGGCCCATTTTGTCCCCTTTTCCATTCGGGCTACACTTTCCTCTTTGAAACAGATCAATCCTCATCTGGAGGAAATAGGACACCTGGTGAGTCATAACTGGCTCAGGACTGCCGGTCGAATACTGGTGCCACTTACCAGGACCGGGCTGCTGACCGCTTTTTTTATTGGGTTTATTCTATCCTTGGGGGATCTAGGCATAACGCTTTTGATCATTCCGCCAGGGATGTCGACAATCCCTATCAAGATCTATAATTTCATGCACTATGGAGCAGAGGCAAAGGTGGCTGCCCTGAGTCTCACGCTATTGGGTATACAATTGGTCCTTGTAACTGGCCTGTTGACTCTTTACCACAAGACAACCCCTTCCTATGAGAGGCCATGATACTAATCAACGACATCTCCAAGCAATTTGGGACCATTCAAGCTGTCAAAGGGGTGAGTCTTTCTGTGGCCAGAGGGGAGATTATGGCAGTCCTTGGGCCTTCAGGCTGTGGAAAATCCACGTTACTGAGGCTCATAGCAGGTCTTGAAAGACCTGATGCCGGAACAGTGGAGTTGGATGGACATGTGGTGAGCTCAAAGAGCCAAATAGCTCCACCTGCGTCTCGTCAATTGAGCCTCATCTTTCAAGACCTGGCCCTCTGGCCTCACATGACAGTTATGGAAAACGTGGCCTTTACTCTCAGCAGGAACAGGTTTTCGAGATCAGGAAAGGCAAAAAGGGTAAAAGAGATCTTACAACTTAACAGCCTTGACATGCTCTTAAAACAGGAGATGATGGACATGACTATGGCGCTGAGAAAAGAGTACCGGATGGCCATTATTTACATAACCCACGACCTGGAAGAGGCTACATACCTGGCAGATAAGCTCGTTATCATGAACCATGGCGAAGCAGTCTGGTCCGGATCAAGGGCCGATACGATAAGCTGGACTAAAGGTGATTTCATGGACTTTTTCAGGAGATAAGGATGCGCTCTGGTTTTACGATATGCACTCTGGTTCTATTGTTCTTATTGCCGTTTATCTCAAAAACCCTGGCTGCAGAAGTCGTTTTTTCCACCTGGGATGTCTTTGAAACGGATAAATGTGCTTCAATCTGGCTTATTAAGCGCTTTATTGACCCCAAGGCAGAAATCAGGTTTTTCCCCCATGGGACGTCCATAACTGAAGGGATACCCTTTGACACACCAGAGGCCAAGTTCAGACGGTATGCTACCAAATCAACATTCGAGACACTTCTGGAGCATTATGATATTAAGGACCCCTGGCTAAAATACATAGGACGGATAATTCATGACATCGAGGTGAACGTCTGGGAGAAAAAGGTCTATGGGGAAAGCACGAAGGTGCTGGAGGCGATAAGATTAATAATCGTGAAAAACGAAGGAAATAATGAAGCAATCATGGAAAAGAGCTTGCAGTATTTTGATGCGTTTTATCAGAGCCAAGAATGTGAATGAATCCTTCTGACTGTAGGATAAGGACCAAGCGAATATAGCACTTCTATCAAAATTAGTGGGGTCTTTTGCCCGCTTGCTCCAGACACCCTTTAACGGTTTGCCATAGGCGTTCACAGGTTCAGTGAACCCTGAACCCTTGAACGGTTATGGTTTACCAAATAGTCTGTACCTGTGAATAGTTCAGTATTTTCTCATCTTTTGTGACTATAGGGCCCCCCAATGAAATTGCAGTTGCAATTATTATGCGGTCTGCCGGATCGCTGTGAAGAGGTTGAGGCAAATTCACTGACTTAATTGCAATAGAATTATCAAC
>JAGHCC010000130.1 GCA_021160685.1 Desulfobulbaceae bacterium
TCATACATCATCTTCACGGAGAGTTCCAGGCTCTTGGTGGGCATCCAGGTTACGGCGAGAACAGGCTCGAATCCCCAGTAATTTCGGCCAACATTGGCCAGATTACCGTCCTCTTCATTGCCCATGGGAATATAGGTATCCACAAGAGAGGTGACCAGATGGAGTTTGCCCTCCATAAGATGCCATGACAGAATAAAAGGGGAGTAGATCACATAGGGAACGCCGCTGTCGGAATAATGGCGTTTCCCTTTTGCGCCCACCGGCTGTTTAAAATCCACATCCACATCAAGAAAAGGGATAAAGAGATGCTGGCCGTAAAAGCCGCCCGCGATCTGTTGATCGCTGACCCACAGAAAGCGTAAAACATCCGCCTTGACTTCAGCCTCATCAAAGATCTCGATGTCGTCTCCGGAATCATCTGCCAGATCATTGCCTTTGTAGTAATAGGCATAGTTCAGAAAGTAAAATCCCGGTGGCGGTACCGCGCCGGAGAGAAAATCCTCGGCTCCCAGCGGATAGTTCTTGCCGCCGCCAGCCAGAGATGGAGAAACGTGAAACAGCAAGATGCCCACTGCCAGCAGAATTGGTACTAAATGAGTGATCCCCTTTTTCATCAATCGCCCTCCAAAAAAAAACTTTGATGTCATGCACGAAAATGCCGAATTTTGTAACCGTTCACAGGCGACTTACAACTTTATGAAAACCTCGGTCCTGTAAGCGTTTACCAGTGCCTCAGATTTGTTCGTTAGAGCTTTGTCGCTATAGCCCCTCTATGGGACTAGACTCTAACGGGCGAAAATGAGGTACTGGTGAATGTTTACCGATTTTTCGTCAAGGCGACGATACAAAGGTTTGGTTTTTTTGTCAATCATGACAAATGCAGAATTGGCTCCCTGTTCCGAGAAAAAGAAAAACATGAACCAGGATTTTTTTCATGAAAAAATGTTTGATCGATTCCTCATCTGCTATTCTTCTTTATAAATCCGGGCTGATGCAGACATTGATTTCAACCTTTGATGTCCGGGTTGGCACTGTGATCTATAAGAAATTGACATGTTCCGGTTATCCTGGCTGCGAGCAGTTTAAAAAAAAATTTCAAGGAAAACAGTTTGAGTGGCGGAAAAAAAAGATGAGGAGGACTGCCCCTATTCCATGATCACTGCCGCTTTGGATCCGGGGTGAGCGTCAGACCCTTCTCTTGTTTCAGGAAGGATTGGCAGATTTTATTATTGTAGACGATGGATCTGCGGTCAGGTGTTGTCGGAAACTCGGCATTCCCCACATCAATGCTCTCCTTGTGCCTCGTATTTTCTGTATTGCAGGAAAAATTTCCCGAGAAGTTTGTCGGCAAAAGATGGGACAGTTAACGGAAATCGGCCACTATGGCCGAAATGTAATCGATTATGCCTGGAGATGTGTGGATTCCCGTCTTATCTTTTTTGTTCCAAGAAGAAGTGAGAAAAGAGGTTGGCACGAGAAAATGATTTGACAAATGAAAAGATTTTTCTATATTACTGATAACTTTTATTAAAAAATGCGGAGGTGGATTATGTCTGAAAGAAGAAAGTTTATCAAAGGTTCATTGGCGGCGGCAGCAGTTGTGGCAGCTGGAAGTGCATCAAGCGCCTTGGCCATGCCAAAGAGCTGTCCGAAAAGTTGTCCAACAGCTAATCCGAGCTTAACAGGGATTATCTATTCGAAAGCGAATCCCGGTAAATGGGAGAAAAAAGTTGGTGGTCACGCTCCGCAGGTGACTGTAGCGGACGGTAAAGTGACAGTGTTAACAAATCACGGGATGAGTGAAAAACATTATATTGTCCGCCATACATTGGTTTTGACTGATGGAACGGTTGCGGGCGAGAAAACCTTTTCTCCTTCCGATGAAAAGGCTGAGTCTGTTTTTGATTTGCCGGCAGACTATAAAGGTCGTATTATCGCGACCAGTTTTTGTAACCTGCATGACTTTTGGGTTACACCGGCGCAAGTGTAACATGCAGGTGACTTGATTTTTAAACGGGGGTATGAATTCTTCATCCCCCGTTGTTTTTTTCCCGCCTCAGATTGTTCAACAAATATTCCCCGGTTGTAAATATTCGGCAGCACTCCCCAGGAAGGCGATCCGGCTGCCCAGCATACCCAGGTATAATCGATCAGCCGGCTTGCCTCGCTGTGAAGCGCCCCAGAGAACCGGGTTCATTCAGCACCGTGCCTCGTTGTGGCTGAATTTCGTTGGTAATCACATTTCATTATCCGACTGTTTTTTTTGCAGGGCTGAGGTAAGGTATCGGTTGAAATCTTTTTTTTCAAGAAGGAGTGAATTTCGCTTCTTGACAAAACAGGGAGATGCGCTACTTTCATGCCCTGAATTTTGATTCAATGATGATAAGGAATATGGAACTTATTTGCGAAAAATATGATCAGAAGATGGATTCGGAAGCTGCCCGCTGCCGGCATCCTGATGAATACTGTAAATTCAGATCTTCCTGTATCATTCATTATATCGGCAAGGAGCAGGCCAGGGAGTCCCACGGTAATTCATCTCACGAGAAGGAAAAGGATCAAAAATGATACAATTACAATTTGGTAAGGCAAAAGACGGACTTCTGCCCGCCATTGCCCAGGATTCTGAAACCGGTGAGGTGTTGATGCTGGCTTATATCAATGAAGAGGCCTGGCGTAAAACTTTAGAGACAGGCAAGGCTCATTACTGGAGCAGATCCCGTAACAAATTATGGCTCAAGGGAGAATCTTCCAACCATGTTCAGCTGGTCAAAGAAATATTGGTGGACTGCGATGAAGATACCGTGATATTTAAGGTTGAGCAATTGGGTGGCGCGGCCTGTCACAAAGGCTATCGCAGCTGTTTTTTCAGACGCTGTGAAGATGATGGTCTAAAAATAAAAGATAAGCCGGTATTTGATCCCCGGGAGGTCTATAAAAAATGAAACAGTTGAAACTGGGTATTCCCAAGGGAAGTCTTGAAAAGGCAACGATTGAATTGTTTGCCAAGGCCGGTTGGCATATCAAACTTTCTTCCAGAAATTATTTTCCCGAGGTGGATGATCCGGAACTGTCGTGTTCCATCTGTCGACCCCAGGAAATGTCACGCTATATTGAGGATGGCATACTGGACGCCGGTATTACCGGTAAGGACTGGACTTTGGAAAATGAGTCCGATGTCGTGGTGGTGGAGGATCTGATTTATTCCAAAGTAAGCCGTAAACCGACCCGTTGGGTGATTGCAGTTCCAGGCGATTCGGACATTCAAAGTCTGGAGGATCTGGAAGGAAAAAAAATAGCCACGGAGCTGGTTGGCTACTCCACTCGTTTTTTTGCTGAAAAAAAGATCAATGTCGATATCGAATTTTCCTGGGGAGCCACTGAGGCCAAGGTTGTTTCCGGGCTGGCCGATGCCATTGTCGAGGTTACGGAAACAGAATCTACCATTCGCGCCCATGGGCTGAGGATTATTCATGAACTCATGACATCAAATACTCAATTTGTTGCCAATAAGGCGACTTGGGAAGATCCCTGGAAGCAGAGAAAAATTAAGAATATCACCATGTTGCTACAGGGTGCTCTCAAGGCGGAAAAAATTGTCGGAGTAAAGATGAATGTTCCGGAAGAGCGGCTTCAGGCAATCATTGATCTTCTCCCCAGCTTGAATGCGCCCACCGTTGCTCATCTGTATCAAACGAAATGGTATTCTGTGGAAACCGTCATTGCAGCTCATGTTATACGCGATCTGGTGCCCAGATTGCTGGATGAGGGTGCCGAAGGCATTATTGAGTATGCCCTGAATAAGATTATTTAATTTAGAGGTTCAAAGGTTCAAAGGGACAAAGGGACGGAGACCGGGCATAAAGCCTACATTTGCCCACATGCCTTTTGAGAAAACAAAAAAATAGCCGGTAGCTGCGGTGAAGGGGTAAAGGTTCAAGGGGGTACCCTTTGTCCCTCTGCCCCTTTGTCCCTCAGCCCCTTTTTTAATCTATCAACGATTACAGGTCAAAACAGATGAAATCCCTCTTGGACTCAGCAAATAGTGACTTTGTTACCAGTGTTTTTAAGACGGCCCAGCTTCCTCCGGAAGAGATCCCGGAAATCGCCTTTGCCGGCCGTTCCAATGTGGGAAAGTCAAGTTTGATCAACAAATTGATCAATCGGCGCAAACTTGTGAAAATCAGTTCTCGGCCAGGCAAGACCCAGAGTCTGAATTTTTTCCTGGTGGGCGAATCCCTTTATCTCGTTGATCTGCCGGGATATGGCTTTGCCAAGGTGCCGAGAAAAATAAAAAATGACTGGCAGGGCTTGATTTCATCGTATCTGCTCAATCGACAAACACTTTGTTGTGTTGTGGTAATCATTGACCTGCGCCATGGGGTAAAACCCCAGGATCTTGAACTGATCAACTGGCTTCGCGCCGAGGAAATTCCTTTTTTGCCGGTCTACACCAAGATGGATAAGGTCAAGAAGAACCAGCAGGCCAGACAGGCGGCTCTTCTTGATGCAGGATTTGGACTCGGGGAGTGGGAGCGGGTTCTCTTTTCGGCCAAAACCGGCGCCGGAAAAGAAAAATTAATCACAGCCCTTGACCAGTTCATCGGATAATGGTTAATTGCCAGACTGAAAACCGGTTCGGTGGGTGTATACGATATTTTGTTAATGTTCCTGTGAGGAAAGAAAATGCAAACCGTCGCAGAGAGAGATCTAATCGATATGGCTCCTAAAAATGAATGGTTATGCTGGGAAATTACAAAATGTGCCGGAGTCGAAGGCTGTCTCGCCCGCGAGCGTCAGGAAGTCCCCTGCTGGGAGCTTGCCAGGGAACTTGAGGATTATCGGACCATATTAAATGTCTGTGAAGACTGTATTGTCTATATTTCCCACCAGAAAAACTCTGTTCTTTCTGAACAGGAGATCCGGGAAATCATGGAAAAGAAGGGACTCTGCGTCCTTGCCGCCAAGTGTTCAGATTATACTCCGGCAGATGACTAGCAGCTACGCTGAAAGTCAATAAACAAGCACAGCGAAACATCCTGATAAGGGAAAGATTCTGAATTAAATAGCTTCGAATCTCATTTCATTTTGACTCCTGATTTCTGATTTCTGTCTTCTGATTTACGCTCCCCCAGCCACCGCCGCCCGGCGTTTTGATCACCAGTCTATCTCCTTTTTTTGCCGTCAGGTTGGTTTTTCCGGCGAGTTTTTTCTTTTTGTTTCCACGTACCAACAAGCATTCTCCCTTTTTACCGCTTAATCCTCCGGCCAGTCCATAAGGGGATAAAGTCCGCCTTTCCATGAGCAGTGAGATTTTTCCCTCTTCCAAAAAACGGTATGTTCGGATGATGCCTTCACCTCCCTGGAATTTACCCTGGCCGCCCGAGCCCCGTCTTAAAGCATATTTTTCCACCTGAAGAGGAAAGCTACGTTCCAGGGCCTCCACCGGTGTGTTCATGGTGTTGGTCATATGGGTGTGAATCCCGCTCAGGCCGGGTTTGTGGGGCCGTGCTCCCATACCGCCGCCGATGGTTTCATAATAAGTATACGGGTTGCCCCTGTCTGTTGCGCCGCCAATGGCGATATTGTTCATGCTACCGCAGCTGGCCGCCGGGATACGATCCGGTACGGCCTGGGCCAGAGCGCCGAACAGAGTATCGACAATTCGTTGCGATGTTTCCACATTGCCGGCTGCGACCGGCGCCGGCTCTATACTGTCTAAGATGCTGCCCGGCCGGGTCTTGATGGCAATCGGTCGGTAACTTCCCTGGTTGACAGGATATCCTTCTCCCAGCAGACATTGAAAAACATACATTGTTGCCGATATGGTTACTGCCTGTACCGTATTAAGGGGTGTTGTGATCTGATCACCACTTTTTGAGAAATCAACCAGGACCTGATCTCCCTGGATGGTCAGCTCCACACGAATGCTGATGTGCTTTTTATCCAGTCCGTCATTATCCAGGTAGTCGGTGAAATGAAAACAGCCGTTGGGCAGCCGGCTGATGCAGCTGCGCATGAGCTGTTCACCATAATCCTTGAGCTGATCAAGAATTTTAAAGATGTGTTCGGAACCGTATTTGTCCAACAGTTCGGACAGTCTCATTCTGCCACGCTGCAAAGAGGCAATCTGGGCCCGCAGATCGCCCTGCCTCTCCGTTGGATTACGGACTTTGCCCAGAAAATCATGGAGGAAATTCTCGTTTGGATATCCGCCCTTGTGCAGATAGGTCGGCGGAATCAGAACGCCTTCTTCGCTGAGACAGGTGGAGAAGCCCATGGAACCGGGAGTTTTGCCGCCGACATCGGCGTGATGGGCCCTGTTCACCAGATAAAACAATACGTTGTCCTGCTCGTCGTGGAGCGCTTCAATGAGGGTGATGTCCGGCAGATGGCTGCCGCCCTGAAACGGGTCATTGGCAATGACGATATCTCCGGGGGCCAGGGTTAATTTTTTGAGCACAAACTCAAGGGTTTTGGGCATGGCGCCAAGGTGGACCGGGATATGAGCGGCCTGGGCTGCAAGTTCGCCTTGGCGGTCAAAGATCGCGCAAGAAAAATCGCAGCGTTCCTTAATGTTTGAGGAGAAGGATGAGCGTCGGAGGATAATGCCCATTTCTTCGGCAATGGAGGAAAAAAGCTTGTTGAAAACTTCGACTTCAATGATGTTTTTCATACATTCGGATTTCGTTATCTATACTATTTAACTATAAGGAATTACAGCTGATGATTATAATTTTGTCTCCATCAAAAGGACAGGATTTTAGTTCACCGAATCCTACAGCAAATTTCAGCATACCAGATCATCTGAATGAATCACAGATACTGATTGATGAACTACGCAAGATTGACTCAGTCTCCCTGCAGCAACTCATGGCAATCAGTAAAAACATTGCCGACCTGAATGTTGCGCGTTACAAACACTTTGCTGCTCCATTTACCCCTGAAAATGCGAAACAAGCCCTTTTTTCCTTTACCGGGGATGTTTACAGTCAAATTCAGACGGCAAGCTACTCAAAAGATGATCTTCACTATGCCCAGACACACCTGCGCATTCTCTCTGGCCTGTATGGTTGCCTTCGGCCCCTTGACCTCATTCAACCGTATCGTTTGGAGATGAAGACTAAATTGGCTACTCAGAAAGAAACAACACTTTACCAGTTCTGGGGTGAGCGTATAACCGAAACGCTTAACGCCGTTTTGATCAGTCACTCTGTTCCCGTGCTTATTAACCTGGCATCAACGGAATATTTCAAGGTGATCAAAGTTAAATCTTTGAACGCCCCTGTTCTCACTATACATTTTAAGGAAATTAAAAACGGTAAGGCCCGGATAATTGCAATTTTTGCCAAACGAGCCCGGGGATTGATGGCAGATTACATCTTAAAAAAGAGAATTGAAAATCCTGATGGGATCAGAGCATTCCAGGCAGCAGGTTATCGCTTTTCTGAGTCGGAATCCTCTGAAAAGCAACTGCTATTTACCCGTCCCCAACCGTAAAGACAGCGTGGAGTCAACCCTGATCGGACTTTAACACGGATAAAAAGGCCTTCTGGGGAATATCTACATTACCAACGGTCTTCATCCGTTTCTTGCCTGCTTTCTGTTTTTCCAGCAGTTTGCGTTTTCGGCTAATGTCGCCGCCGTAACATTTGGCAGTGACATCCTTGCGCAGGGCCGAGATGGTTGTTCTGGAAATAATAGTGCCGCCGATGGCGCCCTGAATGGCGATCTTGAACATCTGGCGCGGGATTTCTTCCTTGAGCCGTTCGCAGGCATGCAGTCCCCGCGCCCTGGAATTTGCCCGGTGAACCAGCTGAGAGAGGGCATCCACCCGTTCGCCATTGACCAGAATATCCAGCTTGACCAGATCACTGGGCCGGTAGTCCTGCAACTCGTAATCAAAGGAGCCATATCCCTGGGTGAGGGATTTCAGCTTGTCATAGAAATCATAGATCACCTCGGCCAGCGGCAGTTCGCAGGTGAACTCGATCCGACCGGGCATGGGATAGTGGTAATTGGTATTTTCACCCCGCCGTTCCATGCACAGGTTCATGACGGAACCCATGTAACGTTCCGGCATATGGATAGTGGCCTTGATAAAGGGTTCCTCTGTACGATCGATTCCGCCTGGATCAGGGAAGTAGGCGGGATTATCAATCTCCTTCATGGTGCCGTCCTGGAGATAAAAACGATAGACAACGGACGGTACGGTAAGGATAATCGGGATATCAAATTCGCGCTCCAGCCTTTCCTGGACGACTTCCAGATGCAGGAGGCCCAGAAATCCGCAGCGGAACCCAAAACCCAGGGCGGTTGAAGAATCCTTTTGAAAGGTCAGGGAGGCGTCGTTTAACTTCAGTTTTTCCAGGGCCGCAGTCAGGTCTTCATAATCATCGGTTGAAATGGGATAAATCGATGAAAAAACAACCTGCTGTATTGCCTTGAAGTCGGGCAGAGGTTTGGAGCAGGGTCTTTCTTTCAAAGTGATGGTGTCGCCGGCCCGGGTGTCACTGACGGTTTTTACACCGGCCAGGATATAGCCGATTTCGCCGGCACTCAGCTCTTTTACGGATTCACGGGTTAAACGGAAAACGCCCACCTCCTCAACCCGGTATGCGGCCTGATTGGACATAAAAATAATCGTGTCACCGGCCTTGACCCGGCCATTGACAATCCGGCAGGAGATCACCGTTCCGCGGAAAGGATCATAGTTTGCATCAAAGATAAGGGCCTGAAGAGGCGCTTGCGGATCCCCCTCCGGCGCCGGAAGATGTTGGACAATCGCTTCAAGGATATTGTCGACGCCCTCTCCTGTCTTGGCGGAACATTGCTGGATAAGTTCACCGTCAAGGCCCAGATCCTCTTCAATCTGTAAAGCGACGGCCTCGGGATCGGCTGAGGGCAGATCAATTTTATTGATGACCGGAATAATTTCCAGATCACTTTCCATGGCCAGAAAAAGATTGGCCAGGGTCTGGGCCTCAATTCCCTGGGCTGCGTCAACGAGGAGCAGAGCGCCTTCACAAGAGTCAAGGGCCCGTGCAACTTCATAGCTGAAATCAACATGGCCCGGGGTGTCGACCAGGTTCAGGATGTATTTTTTCCCGTCTTTTGCCTTGTATGGCAAACAGAATGTCTGGCTTTTAATTGTGATGCCCCGTTCCCGTTCAATATCCATATTGTCAAGGATCTGATCCTTGAATTGACGGTCAGTCACCATGTTGCAGATTTGGATGAGGCGATCGGCTAAGGTGGATTTGCCATGGTCGATATGGGCGATGATGCTGAAATTACGTATATTTTTCATTTTTTTGAAAAGAGAAAAGATTCAAGATGACAAAAGCTGCGCCAGTGACGGCTTAAGAGTTTACGTGGTATATAGTGACAAATGACGCTTGTCAAGGGGAAACGGAGACCGTTCTCCTCAGCCATGAAAAGATGATCTCGTAAAAACTCGAAAATTGCAGTATGATCATTTTGTTATTTTGAGTCAAATTCGATTTTGATAAATGATTTTTAAGGGTTTGTGCTTCAGAGCCTTTCAGTGGCTTGAGATTGATCCCACGCCGCATCTAACCCACTAAAGCGGAAGAAAACATCAGATTTTTTAGGATAAGTGTCTTGTCGTAGCGGCTTTTCCTTGTTTCAAAAGCTGCTGTCTATTTTTTTATGACAGACTTTAAGCAATAAGGCACTAAAACTTCCATGGATAATAAGATAGAAATAATACCTCCTGATGAGGATGACAAGAAACTTCATGCCCTGGTGGCTTTGCCCAATGATAAAAATCTGCCGGCAGTCAGCAACCCGGCCTTGCATCGCTACCTCCAGGAAATCAGCCAGCATCGTCTCCTGACCAGGGAAGAAACCGATGAGTTAGCCATCCACTTTAATGAAACCGGTGATCCAGAGGCTGCCTACAAACTTGTCAGCGCAAATCTTCGTCTCGTGGTTAAGGTTGCCATGGATTTCCAGAAGTATTGGATGCAGAATTTTCTTGATTTGATCCAGGAGGGCAATGTCGGTCTGGTTCAGGCAGTGAAAAAGTATGATCCGTATCGCGGCGTCAAATTTTCCTATTATGCAGCTTACTGGATTCGGGCTTATATCCTCAAGTATATCATGGATAACTGGCGCCTGGTTAAAATCGGCACGACCCAGGCCCAGAGAAAACTTTTTTTTGGGTTAAATAAAGAGAAAAAACTTTTAGAGTCCCAGGGCTTCACTCCTGATGCCAAGCTTCTGGCTGAGCGCCTCAATGTCAAGGAACGTGAAGTTATTGAAATGAGTCAGCGTATGGACAACTGGGATGTCTCCCTGGAAAGTCCGGTTCGTGAGGATTCCGATGATGACCAGAAGAGTTTTCTTCCTTCATCGGGCCCATCCGTTGAAGAAAATGTAGCGGATATTGAGGTAAAAGAGAGATTAAACCAGATTCTTGAAAAACTGAAAGAGTCATTGAACGACAAGGAAAAAACGATTCTCGTCTCACGGCTGTTGAGCGATGATCCTCTGACATTGCAGGTAATCGCCGATCAATACAGTATCTCCAGGGAAAGAGTCCGACAGATTGAGGCGAATCTCCTGAAAAAAATGAAAAAATATCTTGAGCAGGAAATCCCGGATATAAAATATTTTCTTGATCAGGTTTTTCACCAGTGGCAAGCTTGATGGCTGAAGGCATTGATCTGGCACATTAAACTAACTTTTATTATAAAATAATGGTAATCGTTCACCAGCACCTCATATTCGCCCATTTAGGCCTGCTTACATAGCATAAGTATGCTGCGCAGGCCCAAATGAACGAATATAAGGCACTGGTAAACGATTACAGGCCGAGGTTTTCGTAATCTTGTAGACCCCGGTGAACGGTTACAAATAATGAACGTACCATTACTCGATTTAAATGCACAGCTTGAACCATTGCGTGCTGAAATTCTGGAAAAAATAACCGCTGTTGTTGATTCCACCCGTTATATCCTGGGGCCGGAAGTTGTGGGTCTGGAACAGGAAATTGCCGATTATTGCCGGGCCGGTTTCGGCATCGGTGTGGCAAGCGGTACGGATGCCCTGCTCGCTTCGCTGATGGCCCTTGGGGTCGGCCCCGGTGATCTGGTCGTTACAACCCCCTACACTTTTTTCGCCACCATGGGCAGTATTCTGCGGCTCGGGGCGCAACCGGTCTTTGTTGATATTGATCCGGTTACCTTTAATCTCGATCCCGACCGCCTTGGCGAGGTTCTGGCCGACAAAAAAATCAGGGAAAAAATCAAGGTTATTCTGCCGGTTCATCTTTATGGCCAATGCGCGGACATGGATCGCATCATGGCCCTGGCCAGTAAAAACCGGATTCCGGTGCTGGAAGATGCCGCTCAGGCCATCGGTTCTGTCTGCCCGATGATGGAAAATGGCCAAACGGTCTGGAGAAAGGCCGGAGCCATTGGCGTCGCCGGTTGCTTTTCCTTTTTTCCCAGCAAGAATCTGGGGTGCATGGGGGACGGCGGAATGGTCGTCACCAACGATGAAGAGCTTGCCGAAAAACTAACGATTCTCCGGAATCATGGCGCCGAGCCGAAATATTATCATGCCGTCATTGGTGGCAATTTTCGTCTTGATGCTTTGCAGGCCGCTATTCTTCGAATTAAATTGCAACACCTGCCGGCCTGGCACGTGGCCCGTCGCCGGAATGCGGCCCGTTATAATAAATTATTTCGGCAAGCCGGCCTGCTTGACGCCGGAGTTATCGAAACCCCGGCGGCGGTTTTCCGGGAAGAGGCCGGGAAAGAAAAGACTGAAGTTGATTTCCATATTTATAATCAGTATGTGCTCCGGACGCGGGACAGAGACCGTCTACTCCGCTTTCTTGTGGATCATTCCATTGGTGTGGAAATTTATTATCCTGTTCCCCTGCATAAGCAGAAATGTGTCAGCCATTTTGGCTACGGGGATCTCTCCTTTCCCGAGGCGGAAAAGGCGGCCGCTGAAACTCTGGCCCTGCCGATTTATTCCGAATTGACTGCCGGAATGCAGGAATACGTGGTCAGCCGCATCAAGGAATTTTATTCATAAAAACTTTTCCCTTCAGCGCAACTGGCGTTTTTATGATGTGAAATTAAAAAACAGCAAGTTCGTTTTCAAAAAGACACAGGCTGGGACTTTGATACTGTTCCTGCTTGTGTTTTGTTTTTTGACCCTTACGGGGTCGAAGGCGCTGGCCTTGTCCCTGGATGATTATTATCAGGTCTTTACGGCGCCGTCAGCACAGGTGCGCCAGCTCAATCAACCCAAGCCTGCCTGGCTTGAATTGTGGGTGTCTGCCCGCCAGGCTGTTCGGGAAGGCAGAGCTGAGGAGGCTATCGCGAAGTACAAGGCTGTGCTCCGGCAAAAAAAGAATCTTGAAGAGGCCCAATGGGAGCTTATACGTCTCCGGATCAGTCTCCAGCAGATGGACAAGGCGGCTGACATGCTTGAGCTGCTGCTGGAAAAAAAAGCGGACAGGATCTCTTATCTTAATGCTCTCGGCTATGTGATGCTCAAAAAAGGCAATGGAGAGCGGGCTCTGGCTTATTTCCAGAGAGGGTATGTGCTGGATCCTGCCAATGTCCTTTCCTTGACCGGCATCACTCAGGTGTTGATCAAGGATGAACGACATCAGGAAGCCCTGCCGTTTCTGGGTCAACTTGATTTGCTGGTACCTGGAGATCTTGGAGTAAACAGGCAGCTTGCACGTATTTATTTTGATTTGCAGCTCTATGAACAGGCAAGTCCTTACGCGGTGATGCTGGCTGGAGCGCCGGATGCTGATTCGCAGGATGTTGTCCTGGCCGCGCGAATTCATGATTCTCTGGGCCAGGAGAGTATCGGCGTCCGCTATTGGCGGAGGGTTCTTGCTGACTCGCCGGATATGCTGGAGGCGCATCAGCAGCTCGCTTTATTTGCTGAAAAAGAAAATAGACCCGAGGAGTCCCTGGTGCATCTGGCCGTTCTTCAGAAAAATCAGCCCGGGGACAGCACGTTGCAGCGCCGGGCAGGCAAAGCCCATCAGGCCCTTGGCCGGCATGGGGAGGCTCTTGTCTGTTTTGAAAATTATTTGAAATATCATCCTGCGGATAAAGAGATTTTGCGCGATGTCGTCTACCTCCAGGCAGCGCTGGGCAATGAGACTGAGACACTGGCATCTCTGGAGCGTTATTTTGCTGTTGAAATGACTCCTGAGCCCGGCTGGCTCAAACGGGCGGCCATGCTGTACGATGCCGCCGGACGATTTCATGACGCGATTCCGATTTACCAGCGTCTGTTGAGAATATCCCCTGACGATCCTGAAATCCTTGCTACCCTGGCTGATGATCTTCTTGCAATCGGTGATGATGACGGTGCCTTAACCATGTGGACCCATCTTGCGGTATTGGCTCCGCAACGCCAGGATGTGTACATCTCCATGGTTGAACTGCTGGAGCGGTTGAACAGGGAGGATGAATTGTTGGCGGCTCTCGAGGAGCTGCATCAACTTATTCCGGATGACAGCCGGGTTTCCCTGAAGCTCACCGCCCTTTATTTCAAACGGGGCCTGTATGAGCCGGGGGAGAAACTTTTCAGCGGACTTGAACGGGAGATTCTGCTTGAGCCGAATCTTCTTGCCTTGCGGGGTTCAATTTTTGAAAAACTCGGCAGGCTTGAGGAGTCTCTGTTGAACTATGAAGAGGCCCTGCAGCTTGATCCGCATAACCGTCAAATCCTTGGTCAGTGTGTTGTCCTGGCCGGGAGGCTTGGGATTGCGCCGAAGGTTCGCAAATACGAAAACCAATTGATGAGCGGGGAGGCGCATCCGGATTGGCGGGACAGGCTGGTTGTTGCCAATGCCTATCGAGACAGCGGCGAGGACCAGTCAGCCTTACGAATGTATCGTTTTCTTCTTGATGATCAGGCTGTCATCACTGCAGATTGCCGTCAGCAGACGTTGCTGGACATGTCTGAACTGTACCAGCGGCAAGAGTTGTTTTTTGAGGCGGAACAGTATCTGCGCCTGGCCCTTCTTGTCCGTCGGAATCAGGAAACGGTGTACCTGCGTCTGGCCGAGCTTGGACTGGCGGCAGCGGATGCGGATCATGTCGGATTTTGGCTGGAACAACTGCGTCAGATCGAGGATGCCCGTTCCGGAGCCGACGATGAGGTTGAGGATGATGACTGGCGCAAAGCTTTGCTGAAGATGCGTCTTTTATCCAGCGAAAGTGAGTATCGCGCCTCTCTTGATCTGGGCCGAGATTTGTTGGCCTCTTCATCGCTGCGGACCGATGCTCCCGGTTTTGATCGAGCATGGGATATGGCCCGCCTGGCCATTGGCCTTGAAATAGTTCAATGCGAGCTTGAACTGAAAAAATTTAAGGCCGCAGAATGGAATTGCCGCCGGCTTGTTCAGCAGTATCAGGCCGAACTTGCTCCTTTGGTATTACTGCAGAAAGTTCAGTATGTCGCGCGTTTGGCCGGGCAAGATGAAACCGAAGCCAGGGCCATGGCGCTGGCCGGAGAAGATGCGGCTAAAATGCTGAAGCTGGCTGAACTGTATGGAGCTGCCGAAAATTATGATTCAATGGTCAGGGCGGCAGAGCAGGCTGAACAGGCCATGCCCGACTCCATCAAAGCATCTTTGCTGCATTGCCGGTCTTTGATGAAAGCAGGTTCTTTTGCCAAAACAGTTCCTTTACTTGAACGGCTTCGAAAGCGTTTTTCTATAAATCTGCAGGTAGAGACTCTGGCCGCCCAGGTGTACTTTCGTACGGGAGCCTATCCGGAGGGACTCGAGGCATGTGACCGGCTTCTGGCACAGGTTTCGGATCGGCCGGCTATCCTTCTGCTCAAGGCCCGTATTTTATGGGCCAGGCATGAATGGAACCGCGCACAAGAAGTCTATAGGATTTTTTTATCACCGCCGGTGGATGATCTGTTTATCAAGGCAAGCGATGAACATCATCTGGAGCTGCAATTCCCGGAGAAAAAGAAGACATTCTGGCAGCTGATTTCTTTTTCCGAGCCTCGTGAAACAGATATTCTGGCAACGGTCATGGGAGTTTCCTATGTGGCTGATACGAAAAATGATGCAGTCAGCAGGATCGCCGCCCCCCTTTATAGCACTTACCTCTGGCAGGATAAATTCTCCGGAGAACTTGCGGCAAAGAAATCTGTGCAGAGGAGGGAATATTTCCAGGCTGTCAAGGAGCATGAAGCCCTTGTGCGGGAAGAGCCGGATGATGAGGCGCTTCTTTTTGATCTGGCCGGAATATACAGTCGACTCGGCCGTCTGGATGATGAGGCCCTTGTCTACGCAAAACTGATGCGTTCAAGCGGTTTTCCTGGGCTTGACGAGGCCGCTGATCGAAATCGTTTAAAAAGGCAGCCCCGCGCGGCATTGACCTATCATTTCCGCAAAGAAGAGGGGTGGGATGACTATCTGGCCATGGAACAGGAATCCACAACAGCCTCTTTCTGGTATTCACCGACCATTCGTCGGCAAATTGATTTTTCAGCCGCCAGAATCAGTTATGAATCAACGGAAGGATATGGAAAACTCAAGGCAAGTCGGGCTCTGCTGACTTATCAGGCCGGTCTTTCCGACTGGCTTGACGTGATGGTGGGTGGAGGGGTGGAAAGTCTTGAAGGTTATGCCGATACCGGTCTGTTTGATCTGGGTTTGTATGGTCGGCTTGGAGATAAGCTGCGCGGTCATCTTCTGTTTTTCAGAGATGTTGTTACTGATACTACAGCCAGCCTGAGTAGAAATGTGGTTGCCGAGGAATGGAAGACCGGCGTTGATTTTGATCTTTTTCCCCGCCTTCTTGCCGGGGGCGAATACAGATATACCAATTACTCAGATGGGAATGAACTCAATGGATATAATCTCTGGGCTTCATACATTCTTCTGGCCGAGCCGACGTTTTTGGAGTTCGGCTATCGCTATAATTTTATGGACGCCAGTGAGGGGAAAAATCCAGGCTCGGTAGTGCTTGAAGATGGTTTCAGTCCCTCTGACCATCCTTACTGGTCGCCCCAAAATTACTGGTGCAACCGTTTTAAACTTTTTTACAAACATTCTCTGTCCGAGGATACTCTTGATCGGGGAACGCCAACCTATTATACGGCTGAATATCTGGTCGACTATGACGCCCTCGGCCATTCCATACAGACTTTAAGGGGTGGTTTCTTCGTGGAATTGACTCCCCATGTCATGGTTGAATCAACTATTGAATTCGTTTCCTCGGATGAGCTTCGGAATAAGGAATTTTTTGTGTCAACAATTTATCGCTGGTGAGCTTTTACGAAAAAATAGACTTCGTAAGCACGATTGTAAGGAACCATGAATAGAAACAATTTTGTTATTTGTGGTTCAAAAATATTGAAGGAGCAATGAATGATCGAACGCGTACCCATATCAAAAACCGGACATGCAAAATTACGAAAGGAATTGATCCGGCTGGAAAGAAAAGATCGCATTGAGGTGGTGAAGTCCATTGAGGTGGCCAGGGCCCATGGAGATTTAAAGGAAAATGCCGAATATCACGCCGCCAAGGAGCGCCAGGGCCACATTGAAGGCAGGATAATGGAGCTGAAAGACAAACTTGGCCGAGCCCAGGTGATTGACTGCACTGCGATCAGTACTGATCGCATTGTGTTTGGCGCCGTTGTGACGCTTGTTGATTTTGACAGTGATGAGGAAGTGACATATCAACTTCTTGGCGGAGATGAGTCGGATGTCAAGAAGGGTAGAATTTCAATTTTTTCTCCCTGGGGCAAGGCGATGATCGGCAAGGAAATTGGTGACGAGTTTGAGGTGCGTACCCCTGGCGGCTTACGGCAATTAGAGGTGCTTGAGATTGATCAGGGAGAAAGGCCTTAAACAGGTCGTGCGAGATTTTGCAAATCTCCTGTCATGTTTTTCGCGTCATCATTCCATGGAGGAACATGTCGCTGACCTGTCTGGCGGCTTCCTTAATAGAATAAGGTGGCTTCTGGCTCAGAATCCACAGCCGTGACATTTCGTCCAGAGCGCCAAAATAGGCGCATTTGATGATGCCGGGGAGAAGTTCCTGCCTGAATAGTCCCATTTTCTGCCCCTTGCGTACAATTGTAGAGATGATATCGATATATTCGATAAATTTTTTATTTCGATATTCCTTCATGAATTTATTGCTCTGCCGCAGCTCCATCTGCAACACTTCCGCAAGATCCCTTTTTCCCTCAATGAGCTGGAGATGATTCAAGGCAAAGATTTCCATCATCTTGCGGGGGTCCTCTTCCTGGTCAATCAGTAGTCTGACTCGCAGGATGATTTTGCCGATCTCATCCTCAAACATGGAAATGAGGATATCGTACTTGTTGTTAAAGTAGAGATAGATGGTGCCGTCCGCGACCTTGGCTTCCTTGGCAATATCAGATATCCTGGCATTAAAAAAGCCCTTACGGGCAAAAACTTTGATTGCTGCCTGGGTAATTTTCTGGTGTTTGTCTGAAATTCGCAATTTATCTTCTCTGGATTCTGTTCTGTTTCGCCCGAAAGTTTGTCATTTTTTGGATTTCAACGTTTTGCTCGTTGAATGGTAAATGGCGAGAGCATTAACGTTACAGATTTTGAAGTCCCTCTGCTGGATGGGGCCGCAAACTTATTTGCCATTTACAAGAAAAAAGATGGCAGGCAATATTATGAATGATGATTCATTTTTTTTGTACATACTAGGAACGGTTTTTTCCAGTGTCAAGAGAAAAAGACGCCGAAAAGCAATATGTTTCGTACTTTTTTTAAAATTTGATCAGATTCTTGACAAAAAGGGCTCGGTCTGAGTGTAAATATTCGGTTAGCACCCCACGGAGTCTTCGCTTACCTCTTTGAACGATCAGGCCTACTCGCATATGAATCAATATAGCTCGCAGACCTGATCGTCCAAATATGGGCCTGACACCGCTTTGCTGTTATCCAAAATTTACATTTCGGTGGTTTTTGTAATAATTTATTATTAAGCTGAATATTTGCGTCTGAGTAGTGTCTTTTTTCGGAAATGCAGCCAATAAAAACTTTTTAGTACCTGTTCAGGCCAACAGACTGTAGTCATTTAGGCTGCAGGGCACCTTGAAAAATTCTAATTATTCAAGATACCCTTTAGCCTGACCAACCTGAACAGTTACGATTTTTTGTACACATGAATAAAAAGGAGATTGTTCCATGAAGATTTTAGTCATCGGCTCCGGTGGAAGAGAGCATGCACTGGTCTGGAA
>JAGHCC010000093.1 GCA_021160685.1 Desulfobulbaceae bacterium
GTCTTAAGCCGTCGGACCAAAAATAATCCGGTTTTAATCGGTGAGCCCGGAGTCGGTAAAACCGCTATTGTTGAAGGGTTGGCCCAGCGCATTGTCATGGGAGATATCCCTGATACCCTGAGCAACAAACAGGTCCTTTCCCTTGATCTGGGCGCGTTGATTGCCGGGGCCAAGTATCGTGGCGAGTTTGAAGATCGACTCAAGGCGGTTCTCAAGGAGGTGGAGAAAAGGGAAGGGGAGATTATCCTTTTTATCGACGAGATTCATACCCTGGTGGGCGCCGGAGCAGCCGCAGGTGCCATGGATGCCTCGAATATGTTGAAGCCCGCCCTGGCCCGCGGCCAGTTGCATTGTGTCGGCGCCACAACCTTGAGTGAATACCGTACCATTGAGAAAGATGCAGCCCTGGAGCGCCGTTTCCAACAGGTTTTGGTTCTGGAGCCATCCACTGAAGATTCTATTGCCATCCTGCGCGGCATCAAGGAGAAGTATGAGGTGCATCATGGCGTCCGCATCCGCGATTCAGCCGCCGTTGCCGCAGTCACCCTTTCCCAGCGTTATATTGCCGATCGTTTTTTACCGGACAAGGCCATTGATCTCATTGACGAGGCAGCCTCGCGGCTGCGTATTGAAATTGACAGCATGCCCACTGAAATAGATCAAGTTGACCGGCAGCGCATCAAGCTTGAGATTGAGCGCGAGGCCCTGAAGAAGGAAAAGGATGAACCTTCCAGGGAGCGGCTGGCCAAGATTGAGGCTGAACTGGCTGACATCAACGAGAGTTTGAGCAGCATGAAGGGACATTGGACCCTGGAACGCGATGTTATTCAGGATATCCGAAGCGTCAAATCCGCCATTGACGAGGCCCATGTTGAAGAGCAGCAGGCCGAGCGGGTTGGAGACCTGAGCAAGGTTGCTGAAATACGCTACGGTAGAATTGGCGATCTTGAGAAAAAGCTGGCCGAAAACAACGAAAGGCTTGCCGAGATCCAGAAGGATCGGCAGATGCTCAAGGAAGAGGTCTCGGCCGAGGACATTGCCGCCGTTGTGGCCATGTGGACCGGTATTCCTGTTGACAAGCTTCTTGAAGGTGAAAAAGAGAGGCTGGTTCATACCGAGGATACTCTGGCCGAAAGGGTTGTGGGTCAGAAAGAGGCCATTACGGCGGTGGCAAATGCCGTGCGCCGGGCCAGGGCGGGGCTGCAAGATCCGAATCGGCCCTTAGGTTCATTTATTTTTCTCGGCCCCACCGGGGTCGGCAAGACCGAGCTTGCCAGGTCGCTTGCCGAGTTTCTCTTTGACGACGAGCAGTCCATGATCCGTCTGGATATGTCCGAATATATGGAAAAACATTCCGTGTCCCGGCTCATCGGCGCGCCTCCTGGTTATGTGGGCTACGACGAGGGAGGCCATCTCACTGAAGCGGTGAGGCGGCGTCCCTATGCCGTCATCCTTTTTGATGAGATTGAAAAAGCCCATCCCGATGTATTTAATGTCCTGCTGCAGATTCTTGATGATGGCCGAATGACCGATGGTCATGGCAGGACGGTTATTTTCAAGAACACAATTTTGATCATGACCTCTAATCTCGGCAGTGATTTGATCATGGAACATGGCGACGGCCATCCGGAAAGACTGCAAACTCAGATTGATGAATTGATGCACCGGAAGTTCAAACCGGAGTTCTTGAACCGAATCGACGAGATTATTACCTTTCACAGCCTGTCAAAGGAGGATCTGGCCCAAATCGTTGATATCCAGCTTGTCCTTTTGCGGAAAAGAATGGAGGAACAAAAATATCACGTTGAGTTGACCGGGGCGGCCAAAGATTTTCTGGTCGAGGTGGGTTATGATCCTGCCTTTGGTGCTCGGCCGTTGAAACGGGCCATTCAACGGCATATTCTCGACGGCTTGGCCATGGAGATTTTGGACGGCCAATTTCAGGCAGGGGACACTGTGCTCATCGATGCTGCCGATGATGGGCGAAGTTTGAAGTTTGCCAAAGCAGGTTAGATATTTTGACTGACCCCATGCACACTTGACAATTATTAATGGAATTTGTATTATTTCTTACATTGATCTTACCGAAAGGAGCTCATAATGTTACAAACAAAATTGTCAAGCAAGGGTCAGGTCATCATTCCTAAACCATTGCGCACAGCCCATAACTGGCAACCGGGCCAGCAACTGATTGTAATTGATACACCGGAAGGCGTTTTGTTGAAACCAGCTGTGACCACCTTTTCTGAAACATCGCTTGAGCAGGTTGCCGGCTGCCTTCATTACAAGGGAAAAGCCAAAACCTTGAAGGAGATGGAAGAAGCCATAGCCAGAGGTGCTCAGGAGCAGATGCGATGATCGGAGTTGATACCAATGTTATTGTCCGCTTGATCACGAGGGACGATGAGGAACAATTTCGACGGGCCAAAGCGCTTTTTGCAAATCATGATGTGTTCATCCCTGACACGGTGATCCTGGAAAGTGAATGGGTATTACGCTACGCCTATGGCTTCAGCCCTGAGGAAATTTGCAAAGCCCTGCTTTTGCTTCTGGGTCTTGGCAACGTACGGGTGACGGACAGCGCCCGACTGTGTCAAGTCATAGAGTGGCATGGGAGAGGTCTTGATTTTGCCGATGGTCTGCATCTGGCAACCAGCCAGAAGCAGACGGTTACATTTCAGACCTTTGATAAGGATTTTGTCAGCAGGGCAAAAGGATTATCCGGCTGTCTGGTGGAGGAGGCGTAACAAAGGCCTCTTCCTTAAAGTCCCCCTTAGAAAAAGGGGGATTTAGGGGGATTTTTCAGCATGGTCAAATCCCCCCCAGCCCCCCTTTTTCTAAGGGGGGAGATTTAGAGATTAAGGTAATGACATTGAAACACAACTCGTCAATATTTTGGTGTATTCCTCTTTTGGCGAGGTAAATATCTCATGGGCCGGGCCTGATTCGATAATCATGCCGTCCTTCATGACCGCCACTTCATTGGCCATGGCGCGGATAACCTGTAGGTCATGGGAGATAAAGAGATAGGTCATGTTATATTTTTGTTGCAGATCACGCAGAAGTTCGATGATCTGGGCCTGGATAGTCATATCCAGAGCGCTGGTGGGCTCGTCAAGGACAATGAATTTTGGCTGAAGCACCACGGCCCGGGCAATGGCAATACGCTGACGCTGGCCGCCGGAAAATTCATGAGGGTAGCGATCGGCCATTGATCCTTCAAGACCGACCTCCTCCAGGCTCTGTTCGACAATGTGTTGCCGTTCCGCCCTGTTTTTGCCGATTCCATGCACCTCCAAACCCTCGCTGATGATCTGGGCAATAGTGAGCCGGGGCGACAGCGAGGAAAACGGGTCCTGAAAGACCACCTGCAGTTCCCGGCGCAGGGGTCGTAATTTTCTCGTGTTCAGGGCCAGCAGGTCACGTCCATTATAGTCGATGTGGCCGTGGCAGTTTGTCAGCCGTAGAATACACATTCCCAAGGTGCTTTTGCCGGAACCTGATTCTCCGATAATCCCGTAAGTCCATCCCTCCCGTATGGTCAGGGATACCCCGTTTACTGCCTTGATTTCACCCACCTTTCGTTTGAAAAATCCTTTTTTGATCGGAAAGTGACAATGGAGATTGCTGATCGTGATCAGCGGGCGGGATTTTTTCGGGGGAGCAGGCTCGCCATGGGGTACACTGCCCAGAAGGTGTATGGTGTAGGGATGCTGCGGCGTTGTAAAAATTTCTTCTGTCAGGCCATGTTCGACTATTTTCCCCTGATGCATGATATTGACCCGGTCTGCCGTCTTTCTGACCATGTTGAGATCATGGGTGATGAGCAGGACCGCCATATTCAATTCCTGCTGCAGTTCCTTGAGCAGCTCCATGATCTGGGCCTGAATGGTGACATCAAGGGCGGTAGTTGGTTCATCGGCGATAAGAAGGGCAGGGCGGCAGGCCAGGGCCATTGCGATCATCACCCGCTGACGCTGGCCGCCGGACAGCTGGTGGGAAAAGTTCTGCATCCGGTTTTCAGGATCGGCGATCCGGGTGCTGATCAGAAGCTTGATTGCCCGTTGCCGTGCTTCATCCTTGGAGAGGCCTTGGTGCTGAATCAACGGTTCGATGATCTGGTCGCCAATGGGATAAACAGGATTCAGGGAGGTCATGGGTTCCTGGAAGATCATGGCGATCCGGTTCCCCCTGATGGCCCGCATTTTTTCTTCCGGCAGATCCAGCAGATTTTGATTCTCGAACAAAATTTCTCCCTGACTTTCAACCGTATCCCGTTCAAGAAGCTGAAGGATGGAAAGGGCGGTGATTGATTTGCCGGAACCGGATTCCCCGACCAGGGCAATGGTTTCTCCCTTGTCCACATTAAGAGAAATTTGGTGCAGAATTTTTGAAAAACCATCTTCGGTGTGAAATCCGGTGCTTAGATTGTTTATTTGAAGGAGCATGTTTTTTGTAAGGTTCAAAGGTTCAAAGGTTCAAAGGTTCAAAGGGGCAGAGGGGTAGATGTGTGTGTCAATTTTGATGTCATAACTTAAGAAGAGGAGCCGACAAGCACCCTTCAAAACTGGGCATAGACCGACTCCGAGTGGTGCTGATGGTCTCTTGTCTCAGATTTTCTGGCGAGGCCGATCAAGTTCCGCCGGGTCCTTAAATTTAAACAGTCGCACCTTGCGGCTACGGGGAAATTCTCTCTTGATCATTGTTTTGAGCACTCTGCCCAGTTGATCCCGAGTAAGTAAAATCTCCTGCTCTTCATAGCCTTTTTCCCGGACAAGATAGCCTCCATCATGAAGACAAGATATTGCCACCGACCGGTTACGTTTATAGGAGAGCAGTTCAATGCCGCCCGGAGGTTCGATCCTCTTAAGCAGACGCAGAACCTGGCTGCGTACCGAATCAATATTGATAAGAGACATGACGGTTGTAATTGTTTACCTGATGTACAGATTTACGATGACCACA
>JAGHCC010000310.1 GCA_021160685.1 Desulfobulbaceae bacterium
CATCGAGTCCGGAGGAGTTCATCGCTGCCTTGTTAAAGAAAATCAAGGATAATTTTGCCGGCGGCGGCGGTCAGGGTGGAGGACAGGGTGGTGATCCAGCTTCTTCCGGTGACAAACAACCCCCAAACATGTTGAGCAGTATTTTGAGGATCGGTTCTATTATCGCGATTCTCTTTTTGTTGCAGATTCTTTATTCCTCATTTTATACGATTGAACCTGGTGAGCGGGGTGTGATTACCCGGTTTGGCAAGTTTGTGAAACTGGCTAATCCGGGCCTGAATTTCAAGATTCCGGTCATTGATGCCGCTATCAAGGTCGATGTGGAGGAGGTCCGGAAACAGGAATTCGGTTTTCGAACCAGAATACCGGGCCGAAAATCGGTCTATGAAAAGCGGGGGTACGACTCCGAGTCCCTGATGCTCACCGGGGATAAAAATGTCATTAATGTTGAGTGGATTGTCCAGTATAAGGTCCAGGATCCCTTTAATTTCGTTTTCAGGGTGCGCAATGTGGATCAGTCGGTGCGCGATGTCTCGGAGATGGCTGTGCGCAGAGTGGTTGGTAATCACAATTTTGACTATGTGCTCAGCAATCGGGAAATACTGGAAGCCTCGGCGGTCAAGGAACTGCAGGAGGTCCTGAACAGTTATAAAAGCGGCGTGAAGATTGTCACGGTCAAGTTCCAGGATGTAAATCCGCCGGATACGGTCAAACCTGCTTTTAACGAAGTGAATGAGGCGGACCAGGATATGAAGAGACTGGTCAATGAGGCTGAGGAAATCTATAACAATGTGATTCCCAGGGCTCGTGGTAATGCCAAGAAAATTCTGGAAGAGGCCCATGGTTATGCCGTAGAGCGGGTCAATCTGGCGAAAGGTGAAACAAACCGCTTCCTGGCTGTACTGAAGGAATACAGAAGAGCCAAGGATGTTACCCGTAAGCGGATGTATCTTGAGACCATGGGGCAGATTTTGCCGTCTGTAGCCGATATTTATGTCATTGATGAAAAACAGCGGGCATTGCTGCCCTTTCTTGATATTACCGGCAGCAAGGGATCCAGCGTGTTGAAGTCAAGGCAGGCGAATTAAGTTATATTATTTACCTGAACAGGTAAATATTCGCCTTGATAATAAATTAGTACTAAAATCAGCTAAATGTAAATTTTGGACAGTGCCCCATATTTGGACGATCAGGTCTGCGAGCTATATTGATTCATATGCGAGTAGGCCTGATCGTTTAAAGATGGGGTGCTGGCCGAATATTTACCTGAACAGTTTAAAAATAGAGTAGAGGATAACCTTGTGGATAAAATAGTCAGATTTTTTCTGATCGGCCTGGTTCTTGTGGCTGTAGTAACAGTTTGGGACGGATTTTATATGCTGTCCGAGGAACAGCAGGTTGTGATTACCCAGTTTGGCAAGCCGGTTGGTGATCCGGTGACAACGGCGGGTCTTCATTTTAAAACGCCGTTCATTCAGGATGTGACCACTTTTGACAAAAGGATTCTTATCTGGGACGGTGATCCGAATCAGATTCCGACACACGATAAAACTTTTATTTATCTGGATACCACTGCCCGCTGGCGACTATCCGAACCTCTTGTTTTCCTGCAGGCGGTGAATAATGTACCCAGGGCCATGACCATTCTTGATGATATCATCGACAGTACGGTGCGTGATCTGGTCAATAAGAATGACCTGGTTGAGATTATTCGCAGCTCGGACTGGATCCAGGGAGAGCGGGTCAGTACGGTTGCCGGTAAACGCGAGGAAGAGGCAATCGAGCATGGTCGTGATAAAATTGCGGCGATGATTTTTGAAGCCGCCTCGGCTCTGACGCCGAAATACGGCATCGAATTGATCGATGTCATGTTCAAAAGGGTGAATTATATCGAGTCGGTGCGGCTCAAAGTGTATGAACGGATGATCTCCGAGCGCAATCGGATTGCTGCGGAAAAAAGAGCCATGGGCGAGGGCCAGAAGGCGGAGATTCTTGGCAAGGTGGACCGGGAGTTAAAGGTGATCACTTCGGGGGCCACCCGTAAGGCCGAGGAAGTTAAAGGAAAGGCGGATGCCGAAGCAGCAGGTATTTATGCCGAGGCCTATAACAGAGATCCTGATTTTTACGCTTTTTCAAAAACCCTTGAAACCTATGGCAAGACAGTAGGAAAAAATACCCGCCTTATTTTTTCCTCGGATTCAGAATTTTATAAATATCTGAACGAGAAATAGATTTTAAACAGCTAGGTTCAGAGGTTCAGAGGTTCAGAGGGGCAGAGGGGCAGAGGGGAAAGATCCCTTTGAACCTTTGCCCCTTTTTTTTTACCCCTTTTTTCCTTCTTTTTCTTCTTCTCCCATTGCCGCAAATGACAGGCGGTGTTTGGTTGAATCAAAGGGAATCCTTCCTTTTTTGTTCAGTTTTTTTAGAAAAAGATCAATCTGGGAGTCGGTTTTTATCTGATCCCGTTTAAGCTGGTTGAACCTGCAGTTGCAGCTGGTGAGCTGGCCGTCACACCAGGGACAAATTTCTGTGGGACAGCCGAATGTGTGGTGTTCGCCATGTGCGGCATGAC
>JAGHCC010000163.1 GCA_021160685.1 Desulfobulbaceae bacterium
AGGATGAACCTCGACAATAATCCCATCAGCTCCAGCTGCTGCTGCGGCATAGGACATTGGTGCAATCAACGAGGCATGACCCGTTGCATGGGACGGATCGATAATCACCGGCAGATGGGTCTGCTGCTTCAATACCGGCACTGCTGAAATATCGAGAGTATTTCGAGTCGCTGTCTCAAAAGTCCGAATCCCCCGCTCACAAAGGATCACCCGCCGGTTCCCTTCGGAGAGGACATATTCAGCACTCATCAGAAATTCCTGAATCGTTGTCGACATACCTCGCTTGAGCAGAATCGGCTTATCGAGTTGACCAAGCATCTTCAACAAGGCAAAGTTCTGAGTGTTCCGTGCACCGACTTGCATAACATCAGCGTAACGGGCGACCAGTTCAACATCGCGGGGATTAACCACCTCAGTAACAATTGGCAAACCGGTGAGCTCCCGCGCTTCAGCCAGCAATTTCAAACCATCCTCTTCCATTCCCTGGAAGGAGTAGGGACTGGTTCGGGGTTTGTAAGCCCCACCACGCAACATCCGCGCACCGGACTTTTTCACTGCGACAGCCGTTTCACAGATCTGCTCACGATTTTCAACAGCACAGGGCCCTGCCATCACCACAAATTCTTTACCACCTAAAGTCAACCCGGGAACAATTTCAATTTCGCTCGGTTCCGGATGAACTTCGAGACTGGCAAGCTTGTACGGTTTAAGAATCGGGACAACATTTTCAACTCCATCCATTAACTGTAATGACTGGAGCTTCTCCTTTCCCAACTCTTCACCGACTGCCCCGACAACGTTGCGGGTTTCACCGTAAATGACATGAGGTTGATATCCCAACTCAACAATTTTCTTTTCAACTGCGGCAAGGGACGACTTTTCCGCCCCTTTTTTCATCACAATAATCATTTTGCTCTCCTTCTTCGCCATCGCGATAGAAACAGCAAAAAGGCCACCAGATCTCCCGGCGGCCTTAAGTTTTCAAATAAACAAACCAAAAAAACCATGGAAGAACAGTCAGCCGCTCTGCCATGGTTTGTGTATTTGAAGCCCTAAAACCTTCTCACACACCTTTCCCCAAGGCAGACGGCTCAAAAAAGCCGAAGGACCAAAAGAAAAAGTTAAAATAAGAAGAGTTAAAAGTCATCGCTATATTCCCCTGTTCTGAGCAGGCAGACTACACAAGGGAGAAAAAACACGCAAGAAAAAAACACCCCCAATCCAGCGACTATTTTCCCTTGACACTCTCTGCCCCTTTGGTTATAAACGGACTTCGTTTGCCCAGATAGCTCAGTCGGTAGAGCAGAGGACTGAAAATCCTCGTGTCGGCAGTTCGATTCTGTCTCTGGGCACCAGAAATTCAAGGGGTTACGGCTTTTCGCTGTAACCCCTTTTTGTTTGTGCGTGTAATTCTGGTGTAATGGTGGGTCTACGCCCAAGAAAGTTGATGATCAGTTTTTATTTTTCCAGAATAAGAACCGACCAACAAAAAAAGGGCCACAGATAAAAACCTGCAACCCTTTGATTTTATTGGCGCGCCGCGGAAGATTCGAACTCCCGGCCTTCTGATCCGTAGTTATATTCACAGCACTTTTTGCTCATTTCCCATACCTTACCTTACCTTACTATAAATCATAATAATACATTGCATATCAAGTAGTTATAAATTATCATAATTCCCCTAGCATCATTTAGCAACCCACTGCTTCAGGAAAAAAACTGGGAGAGGACTGGGAGAAAATATGGCAGTCAAATGGTATGCATCAAATTTCCCTGGTATACGATACTACAAACATAATACCCGCAAGCACGGAGTAAAATTTGATCAGTATTTCTCTGTGAGATTTCAATTTAACGGAAAGACAATAGAGGAAGGTCTCGGCTGGGCATCGGAAGGCATGACGGCAGAGAAGGCATATCAAATACGGTGTGAATTAAAAGAAGCCGTCAAAACAGGAAAAGGATCCCCAACGTTAAAACAGCGTCGCCGCGCAAAAGCACTTATCGACGAAACATCTCCAACCTTCAATGAGGCATCGAGGGAATTCATAAAATATTGCGAGCGATCACTTAGAGCCAAAACAATCCGGAGCTACAAAGATGGCCTTGAAAAAGTTGCGGAACGATCACCAGCAAAAGGGACAGGCAAACTCAAGGACTGGAAGCTTGACCAAGTGCAGCGTCGCCACCTTGCAAAAATAATTGACGATATTGCAGAAAAATCCCCTACGGTCGCGATCCAAGTTCGATCAAGTCTTTCTGCTCTATATTCTTGGGCAATTCAATCACCTAGAGAATATGTTCAAACAAATATCGTTCGGGACATACCGAGGCCACCAAAACCAGCACCAAGAGACAGATATTTAACAGGACAGGAGGCAGGGAAACTGTGGTTGGCACTTCAAACCGCTAAAGGTGACCCATCTATGATCAGAGCCCTTAAATTTTCCCTCCTGGTAGGTTGTAGAATTTCAGAGGCAAGCGGTATGGCCCTCAAGGAGGTCGATGGTGACTGGTGGACAATTCCGGCTAAACGCTTCAAAGGCAAGCGCCCTCACAGAGTTTTCCTTACCGAAACAGCCAAATCACTAATTTATGGCTACAATCACCTTATATTTCCAAGCCAACGAGGTAGCAGGAAAAAGGACAAAACAGAACGACCATTCGACACTTCGTCTTTTAGTAGCTGGTTACGCCGAAATAACTATTTTGGGTTAGAAAAATTTACAGCTCACG
>JAGHCC010000154.1 GCA_021160685.1 Desulfobulbaceae bacterium
ACTTAGGCAGTTCCAATGGCATCTGGATAAACAAGAAACGAATCTACACCCCGACCCGGCTCAAAACAAAAGACCGAATCAAAATCGGCGATTCCATCCTCATTTTTTTACAAAAAGAAAATCAACAACAGCCCTCCTCAACCGACGTCGAAACAGAACCGGAGGATGATCAGACCGTCGCTTTTATTCAGACGGAACTGGTCACGATTTTGGTCTGTGATATCCGAGGATTTACAAATTTATCAGAGGAACTTGGTGAAACACGAATTTCCCAGCTCCTGGGATACTGGACAAAAAAAGTTAATGAGCTGGTTCTGAAAAACGGCGGACAGGTTGATAAATTTATTGGTGATGCTGTCATGGCTGTCTGGACAGAAGAGAGTGATTATAAAAATATCCTCCAGGCCCTTAAAACTGTCATGGAAATCTCCCTTTTCAGCAGGAAGCTTGGGGAGAAAGTCCCGTTTTTAAAACATCCGTTGAAAATCGGCGCCGCCCTCAACACCGGTCGGGCTGCCATGGGAAATATGGGGGTTGACGGCCAACGGGATTATACCATTGTCGGCGATGTGGTGAACGTCACATTCCGATTGGAAGAGATGACGGTTCCCGACACGTTTGATGTCATCATCGGCTCTGAGACATACACGCATCTGCCGGGGGCCTCAAAATGCTTTCAGTCCAGGAAATACAAGGTTCGGGGAAAATCTAAAGAAATTGTGGCCTATGGCGGTTCATTGCCGGACTTATTTCAGTATCTAAAAAGGATGACTCCATCCACACAGACAGAATAAAACCTTAAAATTCATCTCACAAACATTTAAACATTGCTTAATTTTCATGCAAGGAGGGCCTGATGTCTCATTGGTCGATAACACTCAACAATAAAGTCATAAAAAATTTCAGCATCGATGAAGGGAAAAGAGTTGTAATCGGTAGGGGAAGTGATGCCGACATTGTAATTGACAATACGGCAATTTCCCGTCATCACACCGCCTTTGAGATTGTTCCCGGCGCCTGTTTTATTGAAGATCTGGGTAGTTTGAACGGCACCTTTGTTAATGGCAACAAAATTTCATCCCGTACCCAGGTCAGTGAAAAAGATAACATTCAAATCGGCAAATTCAGACTGTCTCCGGTCGAGGCAGACGGCGGAAAATTCGCCTTGTCCCGAAGCAGTTCCGTTGAGATGGATATGGATGAAGAAACAGTCTTTGTCAGCCAGAAAAAACTCAGCGCCGAACAGAAAGCAAGCATGCCTGGAAAAGGAGGACATCAACTTACCGTCATTGGCGGACGAAAGAAAGGAACAGTAATCGGCCTGGACGGCCTCAGCTCAATTAAAATAGGCAAAGATATCACCTGCGATCTTGTTGTAACCGGCTGGTTTATTGCCAGAGCCCAGTGTTACATTATCAACCGCGAGGGGAAACTGTTTATCGTTCCGCAACGAAGTTGGGCGGCGACAAAGATTAACGGGGTAAAGATCAAAAACGAAGTCCAGCTGACCAAGGGTGATATCATTGAAATGAGCAGCCACAAAATCCGTTTCGAATAAACAGACGACAGCTCCGACATCGACCACAGGACCTCATAGCCAACATTGAAGTATGCTGACAAGATTTTTCGGAACAAAAAATAAGCCCCCCCTGCCGGAGGGAACGGCAAAAAAACAAGCCCGTCCGGACCAGACCGACGCTGCTATGACCGTACCGAGCTGGCAGCGCGGTGATATCATTGATGAACGATATCGGGTGCAAGAGATTTTTTCCGGCGCAATGGGGAAAGTCTATATTGCGGAACATCTTGTCTGGGGAGTCATGATGGCTATCAAGTCACCGCGTCCGGAGGTTCTGGCCGACGAGGAAGGTTTAAAACGCATCCTTGCCGAATCAAACGGCTGGGTAAAACTTGGACTTCATCCTAATATCGCCGCCTGTTATTATGTCCACAATATCGCTAAAGTGCCTCATCTTTTTATTGAATACATTGACGGAGGCACTCTGGAAGACTGGATCAAGGCGGGAAGATGCCGCGATTTAAGAACAGCTCTTTCGCTGGCTGTCCAATTCTGTAACGGCATGGAATATACCCATTCCAAGGGAATCATTCATCGGGATATTAAACCGCTCAACATCCTGCTGACCAAAAACGGCATTCTGAAAATAACGGATTTCGGAATCTTACGGAAAATTTCCGAGAAAAAAAGACCGAGTGATCCGGATCATCCCCCCCCCTCCTCACCGGATGCCACAATGGGCTTTCGCGGCACACCAAAATACGCGTCTCCCGAACAGCTCCGCGATTCCCATCATGTTGACTTCAGATCAGACATCTTTTCTTTCGGGATCTGCCTCTGGCTCCTGTTCTGCGGTAAAAGACCGTACAAACACAATGCTGAAGGAGGCGAACCGCAACCGACTCCCACTGATTCCACCATTGTTTTACCCCAGTCACTCCAAGATCTCCTGAAAAAAAGCGTCGCCTATCATCGCAAAGACCGCTACCCTGACTTTGGGGCTCTGCGGCAGGCGTTGAATGAAGTCCATAAGGAACTTTTCCATGTTGTCTGTCCCTATGCCGTCATGGAAAATGTCAACCTTCAAGCGGAAAGTTATAACAATCGAGCTGTATCGCTTGCGGAACTGGGTAAATTTAAAAATGCGATGGCTCTTATTAACCGTGCCCTTGAATGTAATGATCTTCTTCCCGAGGCCATCCACAACCTCATCATGTTGAAATGGTGTAAGACCCATGAACAACCGAAACGAATCCAGTGCCTGATCAAGGCTGCAAAAAAAAGATTACCTCAAACAACTCTCCTCGACGAACTGGAAAACACTGTAAGTGAACATATCAAAACAGAAACGAAGAACGGGAGGGATAAACGCCATATCCAGCCACAGCTTCTTCTCTGCTTTCCCAAAGCTCCCATGGAAATATTCCGACAAAGCCAGCTGCTCATGTCTATTGAGCATAATGTTCTTGATTTATTAAAAAATAAAGAACTTTCCGCCTGCCACGACACGCTGATGAAGTCCTGGAGCCATAATAACTTTACAAAAAACAAAACCTTCAATAAGGTGTACGAACAGCTTCTGCACAG
>JAGHCC010000182.1 GCA_021160685.1 Desulfobulbaceae bacterium
CGTTGGCCAGCTTGCCGCCGGCATTGCCCATGAGATCAACACCCCGGCCCATTATGTTGGCTCCAATGTGGATTTTCTAAACGAGGCCTTTGCGGACGTGGCCGGGGTGATGAACAAGAGCCTACAGCTCCTTGACGATGCTAAAAAACAGGATTTTTTGCCGGAACATACCGCTGCCATGGATGAGGCTCTGGAAGAGGCAGACTGGGAATATTTGGCCGAAGAAATTCCCAAGGCCATCAGTCAATCCTTGGACGGTATCAAACGGGTGAGTACAATTGTTTTGGCCATGAAGGAGTTTTCCCATCCCGGCAGCAAGGAAAAGGACTCGAACGATTTGAACAGGATTATAAAAAATACGATCACCGTGGCCCGCAATGAATGGAAATATGTGGCGGATGTGAAGCTTGATCTTGCCGATGATCTGCCTCTGGTCTCTTGTCTCAGTGACGAGATGGGCCAGGTTATATTAAATATTGTCGTGAACGCGGCCCAGGCCATTAAAGAAAAACTTGGTGAAAATCCTGAGGGTGAAAAGGGGACGATCAAGGTTGTTTCCCGTCACAAGGACGGCTGGGCCGAGATTCGCATGGCGGACAGCGGTGTGGGTATGTCTGATTTTATCAAGGATAAAATATTTGACCCGTTTTTCACCACCAAGGAGGTGGGCAAGGGCACAGGCCAGGGGTTGTCCATTGCCCGGGATGTGATTGTTGAAAAACATGGCGGCACTTTGACGGTGGACTCGGACCTGGGACAGGGGACGACCTTTATTATTCGGTTGCCCTTGGGTGAATAGTATTTTGGGAGGCGATGCCGTGATTGGTGGGTAGGTATGATTCGACTCCGATACCCACTTTTTTTCTGGTGGGCGATGCCCAGCGAATAGATGGTCGGAGTTTATAAAAAGGGATAGCATATCCCCGGAGAAAGGATCATGGAGAAAAAAAGAATTCTGTTTGTTGACGACGAACCGAATATTCTCGACGGCATGAAACGGATGCTCCGCTCCCTGCGCAAGGGCCTGGATATGCATTTTGCCGAAAGCGGTCGCAAGGCCTTGGAGATCATGGCCCAGCAACCCGTTGACGTGGTGGTGTCGGATATGCGAATGCCGGGCATGAACGGGGCGGAACTCCTGGCCGAGACCAAGGAAAAGTATCCTCAGATCATCCGCATCATGCTCACCGGTCAGGCAGATGAGAAATCCGTGCTGCGGACAATCGGGTTGGTGCATCAATTTCTGGCCAAACCCTGCGAACCGGAGCGCTTGAAGATAACGTTGCACCGGGCCTGCCTTCTTAGTAATCTCTTGACCCAGCCGGATCTGCGCAAGGTGGTGGCCGGAATTGATATCCTGCCGAGCCTGCCCTCTGTTTATGTCGAGGTACAGAAACTGCTGGCGGATCCGGACAGTTCCGTGGGTGATGTGGCCCATTGCATCAGCAAAGATATCGGCATGAGCGCCAAAGTCCTGCAGCTGGTGAATTCGGCCTTTTTTGGGCTTTTTCAGCATGTCAAAAGTCCGGAACAGGCGGTTCATCTCCTTGGCCTTGATAATATTAAGGCGCTGGTGCTCACCGTACAGGTCTTTGCCCAGTATGAAGGGGGCGGGATGAGTTCTGTTTTTCTTAAGGAATTGATGAATCATTCCATGGCTGTTGGCGCCTGTGCCCAGAAGATTGCCGAACAGGCCGGAAATAAAGAATTGGCGGATCATGCCCTGATTGCCGGACTGATGCATGATGTGGGTAAGCTGGTTCTGGCCGCCAACATGGGTGAAGAGTATGGCCAGGCCCTGGCTCTTGCGAAAGATGAGAATGTCTCGATTCAGGAAGCTGAATTTAAAATTTTTAAGGCCGGACATGCTGAGATCGGCGCCTACCTTCTGGGACTGTGGGGATTTCCTAGCCCGGTGATTGATGCCATTGCCTATCATCACCGTCCGCAAAAATATCCTGGTACGTCCTTTGAACCCCTGACTGCGGTTTACGCGGCAAATATTTTGGCCCATGAGCAGGGCGGCCTGTCTGGTCAAGATGAGTATCTGGCTCGGGTGGGTTGCCTGGAGCAGATTGAAAATTGGCGGGAATTATGCCTTATGGAGAATCGGGATGAATAAGAAAGTCCTTTTTGTTGATGATGAGGCCAATGTTCTTGATGCCATCAGGCGGAAGTTGCGAAAAAAATTTAAGATCACCACAGCCTTGAGCGGTGCGGAAGCCCTGGATGTCGTCAGAAAGAAAGGGCCTTTCGCCGTCCTGGTATCTGACATGCGCATGCCGGAGATGAACGGGGTGAAGCTCCTGAGCAAAGTTAAGGAGATTGCGCCGGACACGGTGCGGATGATGCTCACCGGCAATGCCGATCAGGAAACTGCAATCCAGGCCGTGAACGAGGGTAGTATTTTTCGATTTTTTACCAAGCCCTGTCCGCCGGAACTCCTGAAAAACGGTATTGCCGGAGCCATCGAACAGTATCGTCTCGTCACGGCGGAAAAGGAACTGCTCAATAAAACTTTGAACGGCAGCATCAAGGTGCTGACGGAAATCCTCAGCCTGGTTAATCCCGCCGCCTTTAGCCGCTCCTACCGGATTAGAAATTATGTCCGGGAAATAGCTCTTAAGTTGCAGCTTCCAAATCTCTGGCAGTTTCAGATTGCCGCCCTCCTGTCTCAAATCGGCTGTGTTACTCTGCCCGGTGATACCGTGGAAAAAATGTATAAGGGGATTCGGCTGGAAAAGGATGAAGAGATCATGTATCGATCCCATCCCGAAGCAGGGGCCAGGCTGCTGGCTAATATTTCCCGCTTCGGGGTCATCGCCAGGATGATCGTTTTTCAGTTGAAGCCTTACTCCGCCTTTGGCCCGGCGCCGGACAGTCAGAAAGAGAAAATTATTCAACTCGGAGCCCAGATTCTTCATGTGGCCCTGGATTATGATGAGATGACGTTTCAGGGCTGCGATCATCAATATGCCTGTGATCAGCTTGCCAGGCGCAAGGACGAGTATAATCCCAAGATGCTGGCGGTATTAAAGCAGATCGAGGGTGAGGGGATTGAGCATATCCGGCTTCAGCTTGATGTGATGAGCCTGAAACCGGCTATGATCGTTGATCAGGATGTCATGTCTACAAACGGGGTGCTGCTCGCTACTAAGGGCCAGGAGGTCTCCAATGCGGTTATTGAAAGGCTGCGTAATTTTTCCGTAAGTGTGGGCGTGGAAGAGCCTTTCTGGGTGGTCATCATCAAGAAAAAGCCGAAATACAGGCGGGTTTAACCTCTTGATGGCTTCGACTGTAGGGGCAACCCTTGTGGTTGCCCTTTGTTGATTACCACCTTAAGGAAAGGGTACCCACAATGGGCACCCCTACGGTTATTGTGATGGTTTGAAAAAACGGAGCCGCAGGGCATTGGACACAACCGAAACCGAACTCATGGCCATGGCAGCGCCGGCGATCATCGGGTTCAGGGTCGGTCCGCCAAAGAGAAAAAGCAGACCGGCGGCAACCGGAATGGAGATCGTATTGTAAAAAAAGGCCCAGAAGAGATTCTGCCTGATATTGCGCATGGTGGCTCGGCTGAGTTCAAGGGCGGTGAGTACACCTTCAAGTTTCCCCTGCATCAAAACCACATCTCCTGACTCAATGGCAACATCGATTCCGGTTCCCATGGCTATGCCCAGGTCGGCCAGTGCCAAAGCCGGGGCATCGTTGATACCGTCGCCCACCATGGCGACAACCATGCCCCTGTCCCGCAGCTCCCTGATTTTTTCAGATTTTTCTTCAGGCAGAACCTGGGCAATGATATTCTCGATCCCGGCCTGGGAACCGATTGCCCTGGCGGTTTCTTTGTTGTCACCGGTCAGCATGAAGACCTCTATGCCCATATCTTTCAGCCTGGCAACCGTTGACCCGGCCCCTTCCTTGATACGGTCGGAAACAGCGAGAATGGCGGCGATCCTGTTGGTTAACGCCACGAAAATAACGGTTTTACCTTCCCCAGCCAGAATCGCGGTTTGATTCTCCGTGTCAGCGGACGGAAGATCAATCCCCTCTGCTTCCATAATCTGCCGGTTGCCGATGATGATTTCCTTTCCGGCAGCAGTTGCCCTGATTCCCCGGCCGGATACGGCCTCAAAGGAATCGACTTCCACCAGATTAAGCCCTTTTTCCTGGGCCGCCCGGACAATGGCCTCTGCAAGGGGATGTTCGGAAACATTTTCGACACTTGCCATTAATTTGAGCAGTTCGTCATCATTATAATCAGAACCAGTAAGATTGATCATATCGGTTAATTCCGGCTGACCATGGGTCAGGGTGCCGGTCTTGTCAAAAACAATGGCCTGGATTTTTTCAGCCCTTTCCAGGGCGGCCGCATCCTTGATCAACACGCCGAGCTGGGCGCCTCGGCCGGTCCCCACCATAATGGAGGCCGGGGTTGCCAGTCCCATGGCGCAGGGGCAGGCAATAACCAGCACCGCGACAAAGATACGCAGAGAAAAGGCGAATTCGGCCTGGCCGAGAAAATACCAGGAAAGACCGGAAATGCAGGCGATGAACATTACGGCCGGTACAAAGTAGAGACTGATCCGGTCGGCAAGATTAGCAATTTCGGGCTTTGAACCCTGGGCTGACTGCACCATCCTGATGATGCGGGCCAGCATCGTGTCACCGCCTACTCGGGAAGTTCTGACCTGCAGGATGCCGTTTTTATTCAGGGTGCCGCCGGTCACCGTGTCGCCGACTTCCTTTGTCACCGGTAGACTCTCACCACTGAGCATGGATTCATCAACACTGGATCGCCCTTTCTCAACCACACCGTCAACCGGCAGCCTTTCACCGGGTCGAACCAGGAGAAGATCTCCCACTGCAATCTCATCAACCGCTACCTGGACATGTGCGTCATCCTCCAGCAGGGTAGCTTCATCCGGGGCAAGAAGAATCAGTTGACTGATGGCATCCGAGGTCCTGACGCGGGCTTTTTTCTCCAGGTATTTGCCAAGGGAAACCAGGGCGATGAGCATGGCAGCCGACTCATAATAGAGATCATGGACCCGGTGCATGACATCGATTCCAGCGAGGATCTCCACCATATTCCAGCTGCTGTAGATGAAGGCGGCCCCGGTTCCCAGGGCAATGAGTGAGTCCATGTTCGGCGTTGCCCTGAGTAGAGCCGGCAGGCCGATGATATAAAAATTTCTGCCCAGCCAGAGCACTGGCAGAACGAGAACAAACTGAACAAGGACATGGGTCACCGGAGACTGATCCGCGCTCAGCAAGCCAGGCATTTGCAGACCGATCATATGGCCCATGGAAACCAGCATTACCAGTCCGGCAAGGATCAGGGAGGGAATGAGCCGTTGCTTCATCCCGGCCAGCTCCAGCCGGATTTCTTCCTGGCGTTTTGCTGTTGCCGACTGACTGAACGAGCTGATAACCTGGTTTGGATAACCGAGTTTTTTTATGGTCTGCCGGATGTTTCTCTGATTGATCAGGCCGGGATTAAAAACGATCACAGCCTGTTCTGTGGCCAGGTTTACTTCGCAACTGAGCACACCGGCCAGACCGGAGACCTGCTTCTCTATTTTCGCGGAACAGGATGCGCAGTGCATGTCGTCAACTTGCAACTCAATTCTTTTTTCTTCCCGGGGGAGAACCAGTTCAAAACCCAGGCCACCGATTTTGTCGGCAATGCTGTTCAGATCAATCATTTCAGGATGCCAGCTCAGTTCCATGGTCTCGGAGGCCAGGTTTACATCTGCGTTGACAATCCCTTCAACTTTGCCGAGTACGTTTTCAATGCGTCTGACGCAGGAAGCGCAATGCATCCCTTTTATGTTCACTTGACGGCTTTCTTTACGCATAGTAATCTCCATGAACTGGTAAACGCTTACAAGATTGTGGATGCCGTAAAATTGGTGTCCCGGTGAACGGTTACATGAGTTGAATTCATTCGACTTGGTATTGCTGACTTTATAAATACATCATAATCATGAATTGGAGATTTGACGATGCCGACTATTCAGATTAAAGGCATGAGCTGTGAGCATTGTGTTGCCTCGGTCAGGAAAAGACTTCTGCTGATTGACGGGATTTCTGATGTTCAAGTTGATCTGCAGAAAAACGAGGCAACATACACGGAAGCAAAACCCGTGCAGCTCGACA
Organism: Desulfobulbaceae bacterium; assembly: GCA_021160685.1. Classification (GTDB taxonomy): domain Bacteria; phylum Desulfobacterota; class Desulfobulbia; order Desulfobulbales; family SURF-16; genus JAGHCC01. The sequence goes on from JAGHCC010000182.1 coordinate 6,166, forward strand.
CCATAAAAGAAGCAATCAGGGAAATCGGCTACGAGGTAACGGACTGAGCCCTTTACATTTCTTTTTTCCCGTGTCATATTCGATTGTTAACAGATAAATTGATTACGAGTTATGAGGGTAAATCATGGCAAGAATTGGCAGAAATGACCCCTGTCCCTGCGGCAGCGGCATAAAATATAAAAAATGCTGCATTGGCAAAGCTGAAAATCAGCTTCAGGCCGATGCAGAGAAAAATGTCCGGATTTCACTTAAGGCAGAGATTGAAAAACTGCAGAAAAAAGCGATTACCAGGGAAAAAGCTGTTTACACCCTGGGCGTGTTTGTTCTGTTTACAACGGAAGACGGAGACGGCTGGGTTCTGGAAATTACGGACATGGACGCAGTTCAGGTGGCGAGTAGTGGAGAAAAAATGGATATTGAGATTGAAGAAAATCCAGAGACCATTGAAATCAACTGGCCGTATCGTTTTACCGTAAAAAGTAAAAAATTCGTCACCACGGCCTATGCTGATGACGAGGTGAAAATCTGGAAAGACTGTCCCACCCATAGAATTGTTTCAGCCATAAAGAAATTGAGGAAAAAATTCCCTCCGGAACTGCTGAAAAGCATTCATCTTATTGAAGATGATTTGGAAATCGGCGGTGAGGAATAGGCCTTTCTCTTCTCCTGGTTTGATTGTGAAGGATGAAAGATTGAGCACGCCGCGAAGTTTATTTCGGGCTATCCCCATGCTGGCCGTCATGGGGATTATTTTTTTTCTCTCCCATCAGCCTCATCTTTCCTTAGATCTGGAAGTGAGTCATCAGGATAAAATATTTCATGCTATCGCCTATGGAGTTCTTGCCGCCTCAACATTGTTCGCGGTTTTGCCACCGGGAAGGCGAGTTCTCCGGTCTCGTTCCCGTCTCATGTTGACAGGCTTGGGCGTGGTTCTCTTTTGCATGTTTTATGGCATCAGCGACGAGTTTCATCAGTCATTCATTCCCGGGCGGGAAAGCAGTCTACTTGATGTTGCGGCTGATACGGCCGGCGCAGTTATCGTGGTATCCCTGTGGCTTTTTTTTAGGATGAAAGATGATTCCATAGGAGTTTTTCAGGAATGATCCTTTTTTGGCTGAATTGTCTTAAAAAGGAGACAAATGCCCTTTGTCCGAACTGTTTGTGGTCAGAGCCATTAAGCCTATCTCCTTAAAAGAATAGACCTTTCCTTTCATAATCCCCGTCTTTGTCATTTGTGTCTTTTTGGAGACAAGTACCTCCAAATGCCATTAAACCCTTTGTCCGAACTATCTACAATTCGTAATTTCCAATTTCGCCAACGGCGGCTTATGGAGATGAAAATAATTTACATTTCTTTTTTCGTCTTCAGTTTTGTGCTGTCCTACAAAGGAAGCTGAATATTTTTTATCCATGGCAGTGAATTCAAAACCAAAATTTTTCAGCTGTTTTTGGTTGATGGCATGTACGTTGCATCTGTTATAGGTAATTTTTGTCATCCTTTTGTTGTTGTGGGACTATTTTGTTGATCTTAAAAAATGGCCCTGTACTCATCCAGGCATGGACAACTGTGTGAAATTTTGGGCCAATAAATTGCAATATGCTGATTTAAATAACTAAAATCTAACCTGTACCTTTTTTAATTTGTCGGAAAGTACAGTGAAGATAATATGGAAATAAGTGGGGAAAAATAGATGGATTCCTTTTCTTCTGGTTTAACTGTGAGGGCTGAAGAGTCAAGCATGCTGTCCCAAAGCCTGCTCTGCATCACCCCCATGCTGGGCATCATCGGTATTATTTTTTTTCTCTCCCAGCAGCCCCATCTTGTCTTCAATCCGGTGGTAATATTTCAGGATAAAATTTTACATTTTATCGCCTTTGGAGTTCTTGCCGCCGCCACACTGTTTGC
>JAGHCC010000250.1 GCA_021160685.1 Desulfobulbaceae bacterium
CCCTGACAAAGCTGGTTAGTGACAAAGGTATCCGGGTCAGGTTATGGGGGCATCGCCGGGAACATGTTGAAAAAATCAGGAGGGAAAAAGAGAATTCGACCTATTTACCAGGGGTTGTGCTAAGCGAAAATGTTGAGGTTGTTGAAGATATTGAAGAGGCTGTAAAAGACCTGAATACCATTCTCATGGTTGTTCCTTCCCATGTCTATCGTCTGGTTTTTGAAAAAATCGTTCCATTTCTGGAAAACAAAGTCACAATTATTTCCGCGACAAAGGGGATAGAGAATGAAAGCCTCTTGACCATGACCCAGGTGATGGCTGAAGTTTTGGAGAAAACAGATAAAACGGCAAATCTTGCCGTTTTATCCGGACCGAGTTTTGCCAAAGAGGTTGCCCGGCAGACTCCAACGGCAGTGACTGTGGCGGCCCATGACAAAGAGGTTGTCAGGCAGATACAGCACATTTTTTATACTGAACGTTTCCGGGTCTATGGCTCCAGGGACGTGATTGGTCTCGAACTGGGCGGCGCCCTGAAAAATATCATCGCCATAGCAGCGGGTATCTGCGACGGTCTCGGTTTCGGCACCAATACCAGGGCGGCTTTGATAACCAGGGGACTTGCTGAAATCACCAGGCTGGGGGTAAAGATGGGGGCAGATCCCTTAACTTTTTCAGGTCTCGGCGGCCTGGGAGATCTGGTCTTGACCTGCACCGGCGAACTCTCCCGCAACAGGACCGTTGGTTTTAAACTGGGACAGGGAAAGAAGCTGGCCGTTATCCTGGAAGAGATGGAGATGGTGGCCGAAGGCGTAAAAACAACAAAATCGGCCTGGGCCCTGGCAAGGAAGCAAAAGGTTGAAATGCCGATCCTTGAACAGGTCTATCAGGTTCTTTACCAAGACAAGAGCTGCGAGGATGCGGTTCACTCTCTTTTACTTCGTGATCTCAAGGAAGAAATTTACTATTAACTTCCTGCTTTAACGATTACTTCCATAATCGTTTCCAGAAAAAAGAAACGACCCACGACAAAAAAGAAGATCGACATCACAGCGGCGGCTGGAACCGTGATGATCCAGGACAAGAAAATTTTCTTGGTGACATTCTTGTCGATACCTCCCAGGCCCCTGGCCAGTCCAATGCCGAGGATAGCCCCCACCAGGGTGTGAGTGGTGGAGACAGGCAAGGAAAGGCGTGTGCACATCAGTACCGTGGCCGTGGCGGCAATATCGGCCGCAACCCCGCGCGAAGGCGTAATTTCAGTGATTTTGGTTCCCACGGTACTCATTACTTTGTAACCGTATGTCGCCAGGCCCATGACAATGCCGATTCCGCCAAGACCGAGAATCCAGGGTGGCACCCCGACTTTCATCTCAATGGTGCCGGTACGGAGGATATGAACAACTGCGGCGAAAGGCCCCACGGCATTGGCTACATCATTGGCCCCATGGGCAAAGGCCACCGCGCAGGAACTGGTCACTACCAGGGGAACGAAAATTTTTTCCACAAGCTTCAGTTGCTTGGAGATGGGCAGCGAGTTCTTACCGCGAAGTTTACTGGTGACAACGATTTTTGTCACAATGGCCGCCAGCACTGCCAGTCCCAGGGAAAGGTAGAGAGAATTGGTGTCAGTCAGCCAGTCAATATCACCGATGACATGTTTTAAACCTTTGTAAATCGTGGCTAGACAGACCACGGCCACCAGCAGAAAAACAACATACGGAACATAAATCTTGGCTGCCCGGGCAGGCTGTTCTTTCCTTAAAATCGTTTTTCGGATCAGTTTGAAGAGAATGAATGCTATTGCGCCACCTGCCAGTGGGGAAATAAACCAGCTGGCGACAATCTGGCCCATTTTAACCCAGTTGACCGCCTGCCAGCCTGCCGCAACGATACCGAAACCGGCAATGGCTCCGATGATGGAATGGGTGGTGGAAACCGGCATGCCGAACATGGATGAGAAGTTCAGCCAGAAGGCGGCACAGAGTAATGCTGATGTCATGCCGATTACAATCAGCGCGGCCGCCTCACCGGGCAGCAGACCGGGCAGGGCGGCAAGCATGGCCGGATCGACAATTCCCTTGCGCACGGTGTCGGTGACATGAGCGCCAACCAGCACTGCTCCGGCGAATTCGCAGATTCCGGCGGCAATGACCGCCTGTTTCACCGTAATCGCCCGGGAGCCCACGGCATCGGCCATTGAGTTGGCCACATCGTTGGCGCCGATGTTCCATGCCATGTAGATGCCGATTACCGCCGGTATGCATAAAACGATATATTCGGTCATGGTTTAGCTTTTTGTAATCATGGCCCGCAGAAAATCTCCGGCATTTTCTGCCTCATTGGCAATGGCGCTGAGTTTTAAAATCAATTTTTCGTAAAAAAAGATGTCCACGGGGTTAAGCTCGTCTTCCAGCTCATAGATCAAGATACTCAGCTCCCGGGCCAGACGGTCTGCCTGCCACTCTTCAACACTTAAATCCTTGATCCGATCCAGGACCAGGTTGGCCTCGGCCCCGCTGAAAGAGACCTCTGCCAGGTTATTTAACTCAACCGCTGCAGTCAGCAACGTACCGGTCGCCTGAAAAATTTGATTCACAAATTTAAAGAAACTGTCATGTAGGGCGGGATGGAGTTTGGTTTTTCGAATAAGTAGAATGACCGAAAAATCTTCAGCATAATCGGCCAGTTTTTCCAGAGACTGAAGAAATCCGTCGAGTTCCTGCCTGGCCACTGGTAAAAAAAATCGCCTGGGCAGGTCGCGACGGATTTCATGCTTGATCAGGTCTGCTTCATGTTCGATTTTTGAAATTTTATGATGGAGTTTACGGATTTTCTCATAATCTTCATTGATCAGTGCCTCCAGGAGGGGGTGGATCAGTTCCACACATTCATGGACCAATTTGGCATGTTCAACAATCGGTACAAAAGGTGATTTGCTAAATAGATTTTTTATTAACGCCATTCAATAGACTCCTCTCCGTTTTTTTGTAATCGTTCACCGGGACACCGATTTTACGGCAACCACAGTCTCGTAAGTGTTTACCAGTGCCTTAGGTTCGTTCATTTCGGCATGCGCAGCATACTAGTGTTATGTAAGCAGGCCGTAATGGGCGAAGATGAGGTGCTGGTGAACATTTACGTTTTTTTGTACTTTTGATGTTCCTTTAAGGTGGCGATCAAGTGGCTCGAAGATACTGTACAGCACCGGCAAAGTCAACATTTGCCGTTTGTTTTTCTTTGTTGCGAAAAGGTGTATTTTTTGTCCTTTTTTTGAAAATAAATTGATCTCAAAGAGAGAATAGAGGATAAAATACAGATCATTTTTTGTATCGTAAGCTTAAAAGGAGGGATTATGCCATATGTAAGTATCCGGGTTGCCGGAACATTGAGCAGAGAACAGAAAGAGGAGATGTGCGGCGAAGTCACCGAGGTCATTTCCCGTGTCGCCAATAAACCCAAGGACTCCATCATTATCTTTATTGATGAGGTGGAGCGGGAAAATATTGCCTCGGGCGGTAAACTGCTGCAACCGCCTTCCTGAGCGGTTCGGATAGATTTTGATCATGTCTGACAAATTAACAGCTGCTAAAAAAAGACTGGGGAAACTGCGGAAGCAGATTAACCAGCATAATCACCGTTATTATGTTCTCGATGATCCCCTGATCTCCGACGGTGAATATGACCGGCTGTTCAGGGAATTTCTTGACCTTGAGGAAAAGTTTCCTCAGCTGATCACCCCGGACTCTCCAAGCGGCAGAGTGGGCGGTAAAGCTCTGGCTGAATTTGGTCAGGTGAACCACCGTTTTCCCATGCTCAGCCTGGAAAACAGTTTTTCAGATTCCGGGATCCGGGATTTTGAGGGAAGGCTGAAGCGTTTTTTGCCCGAGTCTGCTGAATTTTCCTATGTTGCCGAGCCCAAGCTTGACGGTCTGGCAGTAGAAATTATTTATGAAAAGGGCTTACTGACCCTGGGGTCAACCCGGGGTGATGGTAAAATAGGTGAGGATGTCACCAGTCATATCAGGACGATCAATACCATTCCTCTGCGTTTACGCAGCAACGACGTTCCCGACTATCTTGAGGTGCGGGGCGAGGTCTTTTTGACTATTGAGGGATTTAGGCAATTAAATGAGCACCGTGCTGCCGCAGAAGAACCGCTCTTTGCCAATCCGCGCAACGCGGCGGCCGGCTCCCTGCGTCAGCTGGACTCAAAAATTACGGCTCAGCGTCCTTTGCAATTTTTCCCCTACGGTATCAGCGACCCTTCCCTGCTGAACAGCAACAACCAGCGTGAGGCCTTGGACTTTCTTGGCCGGCTTGGTTTTAAAATCAACCCTCTTGTCCATCTTTGCAAAGATATCAATGCGGTTGTGGACTATTTTCATGTTTTGCAGAAACAGCGTCATGAACTTGATTATGAAATTGACGGCATGGTGGTCAAGGTCAATTCGTTTTCACTGCAAAAAAGGCTTGGCAGTAAGGCCCGCAGTCCACGATGGGCTCTGGCCTGTAAATTTCCCGCTTCCCAGGCCACGACCCGTCTGCTTGATGTGGAATTTAATGTCGGCCGCACCGGCGCCATTACCCCGGTTGCCGTCCTTGAACCGGTTGCACTCGAAGGGGTTACGGTGAGCAGGGCCACCCTGCATAATGGGGATGAGATTAAACGTAAAGGATTGAGGCTTGGTGACCGGGTTCTTGTCCAGCGGGCCGGAGATGTGATTCCGGAAGTGATTCAGCCGATTATTGATCTGCGGAACGGCAGCGAAGAGGAGATCAGGATGCCTTCTGTTTGTCCCGAATGCGGCCATGAGCTGCTGCGCAAATCAGGAGAAGCCATCCTCAGATGTCCTAATCCGCATTGCCCGGCCCAGCGTCTACGTTCTTTGATTCATTTTACGGGTAAGGCGGGCATGGACATCGAAGGACTTGGTAAAAAGGCAATGGAACAGCTGTTTGACGCCAAATTGGTCAACGATATTCCAGATATTTACCAATTGGTGAAAAGTGATCTGCTTCCCCTGGAAGGCTGGGCTGATAAATCCGCCGACAATGCCATCTTGGCCATTGCCAACAGCAGGAAGACAACGCTTGCACGATTTCTGGGCGCCCTGGGAATCCGTTTTATCGGTGAGGTCACTGCCGCCTTGCTGGAAAATCAATTTAAAACCTTTGATCAGCTGATGCGAGCCGGTGAAGATGATTTTCTTGACGTTGAGGGGATCGGCGGTCAGAGCGCAACCAGCCTCTGTCAATATTTTGCTGATCCGGCTGTTCAAGAGATGTTGCGCCGGCTTTTTGATATTGGTCTGCATTTCACCACTTCTGATTCCGGTAGGAAACAACAACCCCTGGCCGGGAAAAATTTTCTTTTTACCGGCAGACTTCCCGGTTTTTCCAGAAATGAGGCCAAGGCCAGGGTCAGGGAACTTGGCGGACAGGTGGCATCGTCACTCAGTAAAAAGGTGACCCATCTGGTGGCGGGTGAAAAGGCCGGAGGTAAGCTCAAAAAGGCCAGGGACATGGAACTGATTATTCTGAACGAGGAAGAGTTTAAAGGATTGATTGAGGGAGAGTAAAATGGACCAATGTATCAAAGCCATTGTCAGGGGGAGGGTTCAGGGTGTTTTTTTTCGGGCTTATACGGAAGAAGAGGCCAGGCGGCAAGGTCTTGTCGGCTGGGTGAGAAATTTGACCAATGGCGATGTTGAGGCCATGATCTGCGGTCCTGCAGGAAATATTGAGTCCATGATAAAATGGTTACATACCGGGTCTCCCATGGCAAATGTCAGAGAGGTCAATGTGACCGGAGTTGAATCCCCGGAGCAGTTTGAAAAGTTTGAAATTCGGTTCTGATATTGACAATGTAAAGTCGCTGCCTTAAATTTAAGTTCAATATTTTGAAGGAGGACATTAAGTGGATTTTATCCCGGAATCAACACCAACATCTAACTCTCAGCGGCTGAGCAAGAAAAAAGGGAATCTCATTACCTGTCCCAACTGTGGGAACGATCGTGATTTTTTTGAAGTCGCGGAGGGCGTGATTCTCACCACTCATTATGTCCAGAATGCGGATTCAAGTTTTACTCAAGATAGTGACGAATCGCAGATTCTTGGACATATCAGATTTTTTTGTGGTGAGTGTCATACCGACTTGTCCCGCTTTCATCAACGTTTTGTGGAGATGCTCTTTTGACGTCATCAAGATCTGATGCTCCCCCGGGCTCACAAAGGCGTATTATCCAAAATAACAGTACGTTGCGTCGCCAATTTAACGAGCTTGGCGTTGGAGATATCGTTCTGGGGAGAGTTAGGATGAAACCATCCGAAGAGTATCTCCTCCTTGATCTTGTCGAGCGGGGTGTTGTCTTGTATCCATCTGCCTTATCCCAGCAGGTTTGCCGCTCAAAAGTTCAGCAGGTTGTTCTTTTTTCCAGTTTCATGCTGCCCCACACGCGTGCAATCCACGACCAGCATGATATCATGGCCGCTGTAAATCTTTATGATCAACATGGAATCAGTAAGGTGGTCACCAAGCTTGACCGCAAAAATGCAGGCATGGGAATTCACCTCTGGCAATCCATCGAGGATGTTTACACCCAGGCATCCCTTGGCGTGCTTCCCTTTCCCTTTGTCGTCCAGCCTTTTTTAGCGGAATCCCAGGATGTCCGTGTTGTTCTTCTGGGAGAGTATAAGGAGGCCTACAGCAGGCATAATCCGTATAATTTTCGGAATAATCTCCATTGCGGCGGCAGGAGCGAGCCTTATGTTCTTTCTGATGAACAGTGGCGTCTGTGCCATAAGGTTATGGAAAGAGGAAAATTTTCTTATGCCCACATTGATTTGATGATCCACGGCGCCACATCATATTTAGCGGAAATTAATTTGCGTGGGGGGATACGGGGTGCAGCCATTACACCTGTTGATTACACAGAGAAATTGGAGACTCTCCATGCCGAGGCCTTGGAGAAGATAGTAGAGGAAGGGCCGGACTAATTGAGGAAATAAAGAGGGGGGAAAGACACAAAAAAAAAGGAAGTGAGAAACTCACTTCCTTTTTTTGTAATTAAGTTTTTGAAACAGCAGCTAGATGCTGTTGCCCGGAAACTTAATTATACACAACCAGTCGGTTTCGGCAGTCCAGCCATTTTACAGGCTCCTTTACCAGGTCCTGAGGGGAACAGCTCATAAATTCTTTTCAACGGATAACCGGTGGTCTTGGACAGAATACGAACCATGGGAGCGATACCGTTTTTCTTGTAGTACTCCTGGAGAGAATTAATTACTTTCCAGTGCTCGTCGGTCATGTCGCTAATACCTTCAACGGCTTTTACGTAGTCAACCCAATCCTTGTTCCATTCCTCTGTTCCCTTGGTCAGGAACCCGTCCTCATCTACCTCATAACTATGTCCATTGTGCTCAATTGTTGCCATGTTTTTCCTCCTTGTGAATTAAAATCAACTTAAAAAAAAGCTATATTTAAAAAAAGTTTTTCACTACCAGATTTAAGTTTAGGCCTAATTACTATAGAGA
>JAGHCC010000124.1 GCA_021160685.1 Desulfobulbaceae bacterium
GCTGACAGGGCGGCAATTTTCAATCCCAGGGTGACAACCAGACCAACCACGCCAAAGGCGCCGATTGCTGAATCCTTCATGATGGCAAGACGCCGGCTCCGATCAAAACTACCGCCGGAACCGTCCAGCAGATCCGCCACGCCGTCAAGATGCAGCCCCCTGGTCAACCAGGCCTCAAGGCCGACAAGCAGCACCGCCACAGGCAAGGCGTCCAGACCTGCGGCCAGTAACAGCAGGGTCACAAAAATCAACATCAAGCCAATGAGCCAGCCGGCCAGGGGGAAAAAAGCAGCGCACCGGACCAGACTCAAGGAGCTTATCTCCTTTGGTCCCACCGGCAGCAGGGTCAGAAAGGCAAGGGCTGTTCGTATTTCGACAAACATCGGCTTAAGCGTTGACTCCGGCCTCATCAAAGGTGGCCATCTCTGTTATGATCTTAACCGAGGCCTCGATTAATTCCATGGCCAAGGCGGCACCCGTCCCTTCTCCCAGCCGCATATCAAGATGAAGAATGGGCTTGAGCCCGGTTGTTGCAAAAAAGTGCCGATGTCCCTGTTCTGCTGACAGATGACTGAAAAAACAATAATCTAATGCAATCCTGTTCAATTTCATGGCTACCAAAGCGCCGGCGCTTGAGATAAAACCATCCACCACGACCGGTACCCGCCTGCGAGCCGCTTCCAGAATCATTCCGCAAATCGCCGCAATTTCCAGACCGCCCACTGCGGCAAGGATCTCCAGAGGAGAACGGAGAAGTTTCCTGTTTATTGCCAGGGATTTCCGTATTACCTCAATCTTGTGATTCAGGGTTTTATCGTCAACTCCAGTGCCACGACCGGTCACCTCTGAGACATCCAAGTCAAGTAAAACGGCAAAGAGAGCTGCGGAAGGGGTTGTATTGCCGATTCCCATCTCACCGGTTCCCAGGATTTGTGCCCCGTCGCTAATGGCCTTTGATCCACATTCCATGCCGACCGCAATGGCGGCCAGGGCCTCTTCCTCGCTCATGGCCGGACCTTTCATCATATTGTCCGTTCCATGCTTTACCTTGTGGCAGAACAGTCCTTCCGCATCCAGAGATGCGGCCACGCCCACATCAATCACCCGTACCTCTGCCCCAACATGGCGGGCCAGCACATTGACCCCGGCGCCTCCGGCCAGAAAATTATATACCATCTGTCGGGTAACCTCCTGGGGAACAGAAGAAACACCCTCCTCCACCACGCCATGATCCCCGGCAAAGGTAAGGATGAGCTTGTTCTTCAAAACAGGCGTCAAGCTTTTCCTGATACCGCACACCCGGCGTGCCATGCTCTCAAGACGGCCCAGACTGCCCCTTGGCTTTGTCAAGTGATCGAGCCGGTACTGGGCTGCATCCATTATCCCATCATCAAGGGGCTCAATTTCAGCGACAAATTTCTCTAATTGTTCCTTGGATAAAATCATTATTTTCTTTCATACTCCTTCCAGACTTTAGCCAACGCCTGACACGACTCCTGCAAACGCTCCATGGAATAAACCTCCAGGGTGACAACACCGGAAAAACAACAATCAGACAATTTTTCAGCCAGTCCAACACTCATCTCATCCTGATGTAAATCAACAGCCAGATGATCCTGTCCGCCGGTAACACCATGATAATGAATATGGGAAGCCCGGGGAATATCATTGAACATCTGCGCCAGATCTTCACCATAGAGAAGCCCGTGGCCAAAATCCAGACAAAGGGAAAAACCATGATCCAGGACCAGGGAACGAACGGACTGAAAAGGATAGTCAATGTTTTCTATGGCAATTTTACCACGCTCGGCTCCAAGCCGGTCCGACAACTTGTTTAACGAGTTGTTGAGACAATCAAGCCATTGACTTTCAGCCATGTCATGCTCACGGAGAAGATGGAGATCAAAACAGGAAGGAGCCAGGGGAGAGAGCTTTGTCATCAAATCGATAACTTCCACAATCGCCTCATCCCGTCTCCTTCGGGAGAGACTGCCAAGATGAAGATCAATAGGAAGATGAACACTATAGCTGAGATCATGTTCACCTGCCAGCCGCTCCAGCAAACCTATATCAAGGGGGTTTCCAAGTTTGGAGTTTGCCCGGGATTCAAAAAAAAGAAGCTGGACATCGTCAACCAGGCTGGAAAGGAAATGGACATTCTCGTCCACTCCGGCTGGAACAACAAAGGAAGTTGCCCCCAGACGCCAGGGATAGCGTCCCTTGAGAGGCGTCAAAGCGAACCGCCGCCAATCAGGCAAACCACCTCACCCACCCTGCTCTGCCAACCAAGGGAAATGCGGGGAATCCTCTCGGTTGAGGGCTTTTCATCCAGCACGGCCATTACCCTGTCCAGGGCCAGGGAAGGATCATTGTTTGTTTCACTGAGATGGGCCAGAACAACATGCTGAAGTCCATCATGGACAAGAGTCCCGATGAACCGGGCGGCCTCCTCATTGGCCAGATGCCCGCTTCTTGATCTGACCCGCTGCTGGAGATGAAGGGGATAGGGGCCGTTCATCAGCATTTCCGGGTCATGATTCGCCTCAATAATGAGGCCATGACAGGCGGATAAACGATGATGAATCAGGCGGGAAACCATGCCGGTATCGGTGCAGTATCCCAGAGAACAGTCTTCACGGCTGATGACAAAGCCCACAGGGTCAGCGCTGTCATGGGAAACGGAAAAGGGATGAATGGAAAAACCGGCAAAATCAAAACTTTCACCGGTTGTAAACCCATGACAATTCGGTATTTTGCCCAGCTTTTTTTCTCCGGCTCGGAGAGTGGGACCATTGGCAATGACTGTCAGACCATATTTTCGGGCCAGTATTCCGACCCCTTTGAGATGGTCATGATGTTCATGGGTTACGAGAATGGCGGCAATCTTCTCCGGCGAAGCATCGATGTCGGCCAGACGCCTTTCCATTTCCACGCCGGAGAAACCGGCATCAATAAGCAGGGCCTCATTGTCTGACTCGATATAGGTGGCATTGCCCCTGCTGCCACTACCCAGAACACAGAATTTAAACATGTTTGACTGGTCTTGTTGGTCTAATTGGTCCTGTTAGTTTTATTGGTCTTGTTGGTTCGGTAAAAAAAAACAGGCAGCCGTAATGAAGGCTGCCTGAAATCAAATGACTCGTTTTATGCATTGATTCTAAATTTCTGTCTTCCAATTTCCGGCTTCTGCCCCATCACACCCCTGTATGGCCAAAACCTCCGGCCTGCCGCTCAGTGCGGTCGAGTTTATCCGTCACCTCGATGGAAGCACGGCACACAGGAGCAAGAACCAGTTGAGCAATACGATCGCCACGGTTAATGGTGTAAACATCCTGACCGAGATTAATGAGACCGATTTTTACCTCACCGCGGTAATCGGCATCAATAGTTCCAGGCGTATTCACGACAGTGATACCGTGCTTAATGGCCAATCCGCTCCGAGGACGAACCTGAAGCTCATATCCCGGTTTAACAGCCACTGCAAAACCGGTGGGTATCATCTTGATCTCGCCCTGCACCAGAGGCAGGGCATCAGTAACGGCGGCAGCCACATCCATGCCGGAAGCCAACTCGGAATGGTAGGCCGGCAGCTCAAGATCATGGCAGCTTGCAGGATCAAGCCAGCGCAGCTGCAGATTAACAATTTCGTAACTTTTCAGCTGCACTCCATCTTCGCCCATTTTGCTCTTCTCGAATAACACCAGTGCGGAGTCTACGCTTCGCTCCGCTTACCGTTCAAAGCCCAAAATGAACGAATATGAAGCACATCTAAAAAGTTACAGTCTGGAGTAAGGGGTAATTTAAAGCCTACGCTAAACAATTACACAATTTCCATTACTCTTCAGACAAAACCGCCTTCCGGCTCAAACGAATCTTGCCACGCTGATCAATATTCAGCACCTTCACCTTGACTTTATCGCCTTCCTTGAGAATATCAGAGACCTTATTGACCCGCTTGTTATCAAGCTCGGAAATATGGACCAAACCGTCAGTGCCCGGCATAATTTCGACAAAGGCGCCAAAATCGACAATCTTCTGAACCGTTCCCATATAGATCTTACCGATTTCAGCCTCTTCGGTAATCTCTTTGATTCTCTCTGAAACCTGGTTCCCCACTTTCCCGTCCGGGGCAAAGAGGGTTACCTTACCGGAATCCTCAACGTCGATTTTAACCTCGAATTCAGCTGTCAATCCCCTGATAACTTTACCACCCGGAC
>JAGHCC010000275.1 GCA_021160685.1 Desulfobulbaceae bacterium
ATCTTTCGCCGTCCACCGTCGGGCCTTTGATCAGACAGACGGCTTTCCCATGGGCGACCTGGCTGATGACTGGGCTTTTTTTCTTCATCTGGCCCGCCGTCACCACTTCGGCTTTGCCGGTCCAAAACCGATTACCCTGCGCTACCTGCACGAAGGCAGTCAATGTGCTATCCACAACCATGAAGCCGTTTTAACGACTCTGCGGCAATTGAACCGAACCTGGCCTGCAGACACCTCTTTATCACACAAAATCCAGGCGAGAGTTGAAGAGTTGTCAGAATGGAGCATGAAGAAGAAAAAAAACTGGGAAACAGTGCAGCAATGGTATTGCGACTTGAAAAAAGATGGAATGATTTGACAATTTCATTTGACGAAAACCATTGATTCGATGATAAATTATAATTTTTAAATTGATTTTATGGAAACTCCTTCATGAAGCGGGCCTTACGCTATTATTATATAAAATTTATCCGCTTGAAGGGTGACCCGGATGTGCTTGCCAGGGGAGTTGCCATTGGTATCTTTATCGGCATTACTCCCACCATTCCCCTGCATACAGGCCTGGACATTTTCTTTGCCCTTGCTTTCAGGGCCAGTAAAATCGCGGCGCTCCTTGCAAGTATGATGGTCAGCAACCCCTTGACCTTTTTTCTACAATATTATTTTTCCTGGTGCATCGGCAACTGGCTGACTCCCCGTGATCTTTCCTGGGCCCGAATCTCTCAAGTCATGGACGTTCTTACTTCCGAGGCCACTTTCCGGGAAACACTTCAGGCTATAATGGATCTAGGAGTCGAGACAATCACCGTTATGGTCCTGGGGGGCTGTCTGCTGGCGCTGCCTCTGAGCGTTACCGGCTATTTTGCCTCTTTACGTTTTTTCACTGTTCTGCAGAAAAAAAGAGTAAAAAGAAGACTGAAACGGGCCATGAAAAATGATGAACATTAAAAAAACCCTGCAAAACCGCAAACTGGCGCCCAAAAAAAAACTGGGACAAAATTTCCTGGTCCACCGGGAGACCGCAGCCCGAATTGTCCAACTGGCAGGTGTCAGCGAAAAAGATACCATTGTTGAACTCGGGGTGGGACTGGGCAGCTTGACGACCCCCCTGGCTGAACAGGCTGCCAGAGTGATCGGCCTGGAGATTGACAGGGGCATCATCAAATGGCTTCAAGACGAGGGTGGTCTTGCAGATAACGTCACCCTGATCCATCAGGATCTGCTCAAGGCGGATTTCAGAAAACTGGCCCAGGACTGTGGCGGAAAATTAAAAATAATAGCCAACCTGCCCTACTCGATTTCCAATCCGCTGCTGTTTAAATTGATAGAAAACAGGGATATCATGGAATGGGCAGTGCTGATGCTGCAAAAAGAGGTTGGCTTGCGCATACAGGCCAAGAGCGGTACTAAGGAATACGGCGTCCTCACTGTTTTACTTGGCGGCTGCGCCGACGTGGAAATCCTGATGCACCTTGGACCAGGCCAGTTTCATCCCCGTCCCAAAGTAGATTCGGTTGTGACCCGCATTCAATTTCATCCCCTGCCGGAAAGGGCGGCTAAACTCCCTCCTTATGACGCAACAGTGTTACGTAAAATTGTGAACGCAGGTTTCCAAAAGCGGAGAAAAACCTTGGTAAACGGACTTTCAACCTCGCCCCTGCTTTCTTGTTCAAAAAAAGAAATCATCGATGTCCTGAAAAAAATAGGTCTTACTCCGGACATCCGGCCGGAACGGCTCACCATTGAAGATTTTGTCGGGCTGACACGGGAGCTCAAATCTTAAAGGAGAAAAATGCAAAATTTTGTTCTTGAAAATCCGACCAAAATTATTTTCGGCCGGGACACCATCGGCCAGATCGGCCCGGAAACCGCTACATTCGGCAAAAAAGTGCTGCTGGTCTATGGCCGATCCAGTGTGAAAAAAAACGGTCTTTTTGACCAGACCATGGATTCCTTGCAGGAGACCGGTCTTTCGGTCATCGAACATGGTGGTGTCCGGTCAAATCCTGTCCTGTCCCATGCCAGAGAAGGGATCGAACTGGCCAAAAAAGAACGAATTGAAGTGATCTGCGCCCTGGGGGGCGGCAGCGTGATTGACAGCGCCAAGGCCATCAGCGCCGGCGCCCTGGTGGAGCATGATGTCTGGCAGTTTTTCAAGGGGAAAAAAAGTATAAAAAAAACCATTCCCCTGACCTGCGTACTGACCCTGGCAGCGGCGGGTTCGGAAATGAACGGCGGCATGGTGATCACCAATGAGAAAACCGACCAAAAATTCGGAACGGGAAACAAACTTCTCCACCCCAATGTCTCCATTCTCGATCCAACTGCCACATTCACGGTACCGCCGAACTATACTGCCTACGGCGCCGTGGATGCCATTGCCCATATCCTTGAATTCTACTTTACGACCCGGGATCCGGCCACGCCTGTCCAGGACCGTTTCATGGAAGGACTGGTCATCAACATTATGGAAAGCTGCGACCGGGTTCTGATCAATCCGGAGAATTATGCGGCCCGGGCCGATCTGATGTGGTGCGCGACCCTGGCTTTAAACGGCTGGACCGCCGCAGGCCTGGGACTGGTTGGTTTTCCCATGCACATGATTGAACATTCCCTGAGCGCTCTGTACAATGTTCCCCATGGAGCCGGACTGTCAGTGGTGGTTCCGGCCTGGATGAAATATCAGGCCGAACAGAATCCAACAAAATTCAGTCAATTTGCCGAAAGGGTGTTTCAGATATCGGCAAAAAATGACAGTGAAAAGGCTTCTGCGGGCATCCGTCAGCTCACGGGCTGGTTTCACAAATCCGGCAGCCCGACCTCCCTTGCCGAACTGAAAATCCCCGTAACGGACATCCCGAATATTTCAGAAAACGCGTTGAAGTTAGCCAAAATCTGGAGGCTGCGCGACTATGATCAAAAAATGATCGAGGAAATCCTGCTCCTCTGCGCTGATAGCTGATAGCTGATAGAGAAAAGGAACCACAAATGGACACGAATCTACACTAATTTTTTTCATTTGTGTTTATTGGTGTTCATTCGTGGTTCAAAAAATATCCGCATATCTTCTTCGAAAAATCCAAATAACATGAGCTCCCCCTCAAAAAAAACGCCGAAAAAGGATACCTATCCGGATCTGAGCCTGA
>JAGHCC010000118.1 GCA_021160685.1 Desulfobulbaceae bacterium
CGCTGGACAAGCGGTTTGTCTATTATCTGTTGGCCTCAACCGGCATCTGCGTGGTGCCGCTTTCCTCGTTTGCCACCGAACTGCAGGGGTTCCGGATCACTCTTCTTGAAAGGGATGAGACGGCGTTCAGGATGATTTTTGATACAATTGCTGAAAATATCCGTACTTATCTGGATTCGTGAACCGGGTTTTGATAAAGTTCAGGGTTTAGATAGGGTTCCAGGTTCAAAGTTCTGGGTTGTTGGAACTGTAAAAAACTACCGTTATGTCCTCAACCTTGAACCTGAAACCTTCCATTTTTGAGATCCACGAAACAACTCTATGCAACGGGCATCAGTCGCTTCTGCCTTCTGTTTTCTGACTCCTGACTCCTGCCTTCTTGTCCCTTCCCACATATTGAAGCAGGTTTTTGTCAAGCATGCTCATCAGTTTGAGTCTTTTGAGCTTTTTCCCATCCTTTTCCCCGTTAACATTGATGATGACCAGCCTGTTTTTTCCCCTGTCATAGCTGTTAGTGGAATCGAAAACGCTTCCTATCACTGCCAGTCGTCCTGATTTGATCCTGTCCCCGTAACGAAGCACAGCCTGAGTAACCTGGAAATCGATATTATCTTCCACATAATCAAGCAACATCTTCTTTTTTGTTTTTGTTTGCTGCTTTTTTGACGTGAGCGGCCGGTGGAGATGATCAAGATCCTGGCGGATATCAGGAGTAAGAAAGTCGTATCCGTCGATAAAGGCCTCAATGGACTTGCTGTCACTCACGCCGGTGATCAGCAATACTGGAGTGTGGAGATAACGGACGCCATAGTCGACCGTACCGCCTGACAGGAGTAACTGATTCCCCAGGTTTCGAACAGGAAAAATTTGATTGATCCTGTTCTGCAGAATGGATTGCGTCTGCAAACGGGCATCTGCGTCAGCCAGCCAGGTGAGACAGGGCCCCCTGGTTTTTGTTTTTTTCGCTGTTTGTCCGGAGCCGGCTTCATTGCTCTGCAGGATGTTTGCCAAAACCTCAAAAGGCGGGATTCCTGCTCTATACTTGGGGACAGGCCGCATTTCCGTTCGGCCAATGGTGGAGGAGGCGCAAATCAGGAAAAAAATGAGAACAAAGGCGGTAATCGTTTTTTGCATAGGTGGTCGTTGTGGGCTTAAGGATGACAGTATAAGGAAAAAGGGGCTTTTCCCCTTAGCCTTATGCCTGATACCTTTTATTATCGGCACATTGAGCAAAAAACAAAATAAAACTCTGTGAATTTTGTGAATCCATGAGGAATTAATTGTCCAGGCTTGTTGGGCTTTTTGTCATAAAGATGAAATCAGATGAGTAGACAGAATGGCGTGAAATTAAGTTATTTCATTGGAATGATTGATTATTACTCTTTTGTTCCAAAAGGAAGTTGTCTTACTTGACAGTGAAAAGGAGCATACTTATTGTTGATCTCAGTGTTAAACCGGCAAAGTCGGAATTTAAAAATGAAAATTTTGAATTAGAAATTGTAAGGATGAATCTAACCAGACAACTTCCTGCAATTCCTAACAAGGAGTGATTGGTGGCGGAACAGGAAAAAAATACGGCAGAGACTCCGGAGACCGAAGAGATGGAACAGCCGTCTGTCGAAGTTGAGTCTGAAGAGAATGTAGAGGAAGAATCCTTTGAAAGCGAGATCGAAGAGGCTCGCCGTGAGGCTGACGAACATAAAGACAGGCTGTTGAGACTGGCTGCCGAGTTTGAAAATTATAAAAAAAGGATTGAACGGGAAAAATCCATTGCCCTGAAGTATGCCGAAGAAGATTTTCTCAAAGAAATGCTGCCAACCCTTGACAATATGGGCCGGGCCATTGAGGAATGTAAAAACAATGGAGATGCTTCGGACCTGCTTGCAGGAGTGGAGTTGACATATAATGGTTTACTGAACGCATTAAAAAAGTTCGGTCTTGAGCCCATTGACAGTGTGGGACAGTCTTTTGATCCAAACTTCCATGAGGCCCTGGCCATGGAAGCCAGCGATGAAGTTGCAGAAAGTATTGTCATGCTGGAATATGAAAAGGGTTACATGTATAAAGAACGGTTGCTCAGGGCTGCCAAGGTTGTTGTGTCAAAAGGAAGTCAGACCGACTGAAAAGCGAATAGTTTTAATAATTTTGTAACTATAATTAATAGGAGCCTATCATGGGAAAATTAATAGGAATAGATCTCGGAACAACAAATTCATGCGTAGCAGTCATGGAGGGCGGCGAGCCCAAAGTGATTACGAATGTCGAAGGAAACAGGACAACCCCATCAGTGGTTGCTTTTACGGATAAGGGTGAACGCCTTGTCGGCCAGGTGGCCAAGCGTCAGGCCGTGACAAATCCCACCAAGACTATTTTTGCAATGAAACGGTTGATCGGCCGGAAATTCACCGATGCTGAAGTGCAGAAAAGCATCAAGGTCAGTCCCTTCAAAATCAGTGAAGGCCCCAATGGCCGATCGGCTATTCAGGTTGAGGATAAATCCTACACACCGGCTGAGCTTTCCTCCATGGTTTTGGGCAAAATGAAGCAGACTGCCGAGGAGTATTTCGGTGAAGAGGTCACTGATGCGGTGATTACCGTACCAGCCTATTTTAATGACAGTCAGCGCCAGGCCACCAAGGATGCCGGTCGTGTTGCCGGTCTGAATGTTCAACGTATCATCAATGAGCCCACTGCCGCTGCTCTTGCCTACGGTCTTGACAAAAAGAATGAGGAAACCATCGCCGTGTTTGATCTGGGCGGCGGCACCTTTGATGTCTCTATCCTGGAGATTGGTGATGGGGTTTTTGAGGTCAAATCGACCAACGGCGATACCTTCCTCGGTGGAGAGGATTTTGACATGCGGATTGTCAACTGGCTGGCCGATGAATTTAAGCGCGACCAGGGCATTGACCTGCGTCAGGATAAGATGGCCCTGCAGCGTTTGAAAGAGGAGGCGGAAAAGGCCAAGATGGAGCTGTCCACCACCATGGAAACCGAGGTGAATCTGCCCTTTATCACCGCTGATGCCACCGGGCCGAAGCATTTGAATATCAAGTTCAGCCGTTCCAAACTTGAGAGCCTGGTTGAAGATTTGATTAATCGTACAGTCGAGCCTTGCAAGACTGCTTTGCATGACGCAGGATTATCAGCTTCTGATATTGATGAGGTGATTCTTGTCGGCGGTATGACCCGGATGCCCAAGGTACAGGAGAAGGTGAAAGCATTTTTTGGCAAGGAGCCCCATAAGGGTGTTAATCCGGACGAGGTTGTGGCTGTGGGCGCGGCAATTCAGGGCGGTGTTCTTCAGGGTGATGTTAAGGATGTCCTTCTTCTTGATGTAACTCCTCTATCCCTTGGGATTGAGACTTTGGGCGGCGTGACCACCAGGTTGATTGAAAAGAACACAACAGTGCCCACCAAGAAAAGCCAGGTTTTTTCCACTGCCGCTGATAATCAACCGGCCGTGTCCATCCATGTTCTGCAGGGTGAACGTGAAATGTCCGAGGGAAATAAAACCATCGGCCGTTTTGAGTTGACCGATATCCCACCGGCCCCCCGGGGCGTGCCTCAGGTCGAGGTTACCTTTGATCTTGATGCCAATGGCATCCTTCAGGTTTCGGCCAAGGATCTGGGAACCGGCAAGGAACAGTCTATCAAGATTACTGCTTCCAGCGGCATGTCCGAGGACGAGATTCAGAAAATGCAGAAAGATGCCGAGATTCATGCCGAGGAGGACAAAAAACGAAAAGAACTGGTTGAAGCTAAAAATAATGCCGACTCTCTCGTTTATGCAACCGAGAAAAGCCTGAAGGAAGTCGGCGACAAGGCTGATGATGAGACCCGCGGTAATGTTGAAAGTGGCATAGAGAAAGTAAAGAAGACCCTGGAAGGGGATGATGTAGATGCCATTAAACAGGCAACTGAGGAGTTGACCCAGGCCTCGCATAAGTTAGCGGAGATCATGTATTCCCAGGCCAGCCAGCAGCAGCCCGGCGCTGAAGCTGGAGCAGCTGGAGCAGCAGGAGCAGCAGGAGCAGCAGGAGGCGCAGCGGGTTCATCAGCCAAAAAGGATGATGACGACGTGGTGGATGCTGATTTCGAGGAAGTGAAATAGAGAACAGAAAATGGCCTGTCAGACCGGGAGGTGAGATTTCATCTCCCGGTTTTTTTATTTCGCAGGCAGCATTTTTTTGTCCCTGAGCAGTTAAACGTAGAACATATATTATGAGAATTCTTTCAGGAATCCAGCCTTCGGGTAAGCTTCATATTGGTAATTATTTCGGCATGATGCAGCCTATGGTAGAGAACATGGATCGCGGTGA
This sequence comes from Desulfobulbaceae bacterium, assembly GCA_021160685.1. Taxonomy (GTDB): domain Bacteria; phylum Desulfobacterota; class Desulfobulbia; order Desulfobulbales; family SURF-16; genus JAGHCC01. The sequence goes on from JAGHCC010000118.1 coordinate 4,323, forward strand.
GCTTTATGCCTTTATCGTCAATCTTCATGCCCTCACCTCGGTCAATGATCCGCAACGCCTTGCCGCTGACACCATGGAGGCGGCGGCTGATTTTCTTGCCTTGGGGCTTGATCCGGAAAAATGCATTTTTTGGGTTCAGTCTGATGTCCCGGAGGTCACCGAGTTGGCCTGGATTCTATCAACACTCACTCCCATGGGACTCCTTGAGCGTTGTCATTCATATAAGGATAAAGTTGCCAAAGGTATTGCGGCAAATCATGGACTGTTTGCCTATCCGGTTCTGATGGCCGCAGATATTCTCTTGTATCAGGCCGAGCTTGTACCGGTGGGCAAGGACCAGAAACAGCATCTTGAAGTGGCCCGTGATATTGCCATCAAGTTTAATAATAGCTTTGGTGAAACATTTGTGGTGCCCGAACCGGCAATCAGCGACAGTATGGCCACGGTTCCTGGTCTTGACGGTCAGAAAATGTCCAAATCATACGGGAACACCATTGGTATTTTCCTGGATGAGAAGAGCTTGAAGAAAAGTGTTATGTCCATTGTCACTGATTCGGCCCCGGTTGATGCTCCTAAGGATCCGGACAAGTGTAATCTTTATAATATCATGAAGCTTTTTGCCCCGCCCGAGCGTTTGAAAGAAATTCATGAGCTCTATGTCAACGGCGGCGCCGCCTATGGATATCTCAAGCTGGAACTCGTTGATCTTCTCTGGGAATATTTTCGTGAGGCCAGGGAAACCAGGGAAAAACTGGTTGATGATCCGGGCTTTTTGCGGGAAGTCCTGAACAAAGGAGCGATGAAGGCCAGGGACAAGGCGGCTGGAACCTTGAGTCTTGTCCGGCAGAGAGTCGGTTTGATTTTTTAGCGGTTCTTTAGTTTTTGTGAACAAATACAACAATAATGTCATTAAGTTAAGAGTAATTTTCACTGTAGGAGCCCGCCCCTGCGGGCGATTCTAGTTTAGTTGCCGCCGAACATTATATCGCCCAGAGGGCTGGGCTCCTACGGTGGCAAAATTATGCCTTAAGTAAATGGCATTGACTAAAACAATTGAAATTGTTCGTAATTATTCAGCAAATTAACCGGGTAAACCCGGCGTTTATTATAAAAGTAACATTTCCCCCTCACCCTATGACTCCCCAAGGAGAGGGGATATCCGAGGAAGTAGAAAATTTATAATTATTAAATACGTTATTTAGGGCTGCCTCCCTCTCCCAGGGGAGAGGGCCGGGGTGAGGGGGTTGTTACTTAGAAGGTAGGGCCACCAAATTGGCATAACTAGAGTTCCGTAACTGTTTATGGCTGTTGGTATGAGTCTGAAAGGAAAAAAGAAAGGATAGGTCAGCATGAAAAATAATATTGCAACAATTGATTATGTGGCATCTCTTTTTTGTCAGGCTGCTAAAAAAACACTTGAGAAGAGTACAAAAAAAAGCATCAAGTTTTCTCATACATTCCAAAGTATTCCCAAGGTCAAGCTGAAACCCGAGGTGGGATGTTTTGTCCAGTTCAGCGGTGACTACGATGGCTTGGTTGTCATGAATTTCACCGGTGGTGCGGCAATGGATCTTTACAGGAGCTACATGATTGCCATGGGAATGCCGGAAAGTGATCTGGCCAAAGAACCCACCTCAAACGAGGTGGTTGATACCATGGGTGAAATGACGAATCAGGTCATGGGTAAGGC
>JAGHCC010000295.1 GCA_021160685.1 Desulfobulbaceae bacterium
AATGGAGAAAGGCCTGGTGAAGGAGTTGGGCGCTCTGGACGAAATCAGGAGTGAGGTCAAAGTGTCCGATCAGAGCCGCCTTGATTTTCTTGTTCGCCGGGGACAAAAAAAGATTTACATTGAGGTGAAAAATTGCACCCTGGTTGAGGATGGCACGGCTATGTTTCCGGACGCCGTCACCGAGAGGGGGCGCAGGCATCTTTTGGAGTTGATGGCGTTGAAACAAAAGGGCTGGGGCGCGGCGCTGATTTTTTGTGTGCAGAGAATGGACGCGGTCCGATTCAGACCGGCCGCTGAAATTGATCCGCTTTACTGTGAAACTTTGGCTGCGGCAGCCGCAGCTGGGGTTGGTATCTGGGTCTATCAGGCCGATGTTGGTCCCGAGCAAATTGAGATCGTTCGCAGCCTGCCCGTGAAATTGAAAATTTAACTGGAAAAAGGAAAGCAGATGTCCGACAATGAAAACAATGATGTCAGGGCCGTGGTTCTTCTCTCCGGTGGCCTGGATTCGACAACCGTTCTGGCTTTGGCCCGGCATGAGGGATATCGTTGTTATTGTTTGAGTTTTGCCTATGGCCAGAGACAGAATGTCGAGTTGGAACGGGCCCGGTTGATCGCCGATAATTTTGGAGCTGCCGACCATCTTATTCTGCGGCTTGAGCTGGATAAGATTGGCGGTTCTGCCCTGACAACCGCAATCGAAGTTCCCACAAAACGTACGGAAGCAGAGATGAGGGAAACGATTCCGGTGACCTATGTGCCCGGAAGGAATACGATTTTTTTATCCCACGCCGTTGCCTGGGCCGAGGTGCTGGGGGCCTTTGATATCTTTATCGGCATTAATGCGGTGGATTTCAGCGGCTATCCCGACTGCCGGCCGGAATATCTGAGCGCCTTTGAGAAGGTGGCCAATTTAGGCACCAGAGCCGGAGTGGAGGGGACTCGGGCCTTGAGGATTCATGCTCCCCTGATGAATCTTTCCAAAAAGGAGATTATTCTCAAAGGAACAGAAATGGGAATCGATTACGGCATGACCCATAGTTGTTATGATCCTGACCGCAGGGGAAGGGCCTGCGGGCTATGTGATGCCTGTCAACTTCGGTTAAAGGGTTTTGCCGATGCCGGTCTGCGTGACCCGGTTCAATATCAGGGAGCGCAAGAAAAATTAGTCAAACATTGAAACTTAATGTTCCCGTAAAAAGGTAAAATTTAACGCAAAAGACGCAGTAATTTCTCAATAAGTGGTGGAAACCTATAAACAAATCCCCTCAATCCCCCTTTTTCAAAGGGGGAAGCTGTCGGAATGCCACCACTTATTGAGAAATTACAAGACGCAAGATTAACTGTTTGATATTTCATAATAAAAGCTTTTGCGCCCTTCGCGCCTCTGCGTTGAAAAATAGTTTTTGCGAGTTCATCAAATTTATTTCTCATTGAGACTTTCGTATAAAATCAATAATGAAAAATGACAGCCTCACCTCGGAGTTCGGTCAATTATTCATGGCCGGTCTGCCCGGTCCGGATCTTGACGAATCCACCGTGGAATTAATCCGCCAATATCATGTCAATAATTTTATTCTTTTCACTCGAAACACGCTGAGTCCGGATCAGGTTCATTCTTTAACCCGGGATCTAACGGCAGCCTGCAGCCGGATAGGAGTTCCTCCGCCCTTGATTTCCATTGATCAGGAAGGTGGCACTGTTGCCCGCCTGCCTGATCCATTCAGCCAGTTTGGTGATGCCAGGATGTACGCCGAGTCAGCCGAGCCGGAAACGAGTCTTGAGAATTTTGCTTTGACCTGTGGTCATGAGTTACATGATGTGGGGATTAATATGAACCTGGCGCCGGTCCTTGATATCTGCCCGGCCGGCCAGGATTTTTTCATGGAAAAACGATCTTTGGGCAATGATCCGGAGCGGGTGGCGGCACTGGCCTGCCTGGTCATTGCCAAGATGCAGGAATGTGGAGTCGCGGCCTGCGCCAAACATTTTCCCGGACTTGGAGCCGCGAAAATCGATCCCCATCTCCACCTGCCGGTTGTCCACCGCCTGCGGGAGCAACTGCAAGCAGACCTGATCCCGTTTGAAAAGGCCATATCATCCGGAGTCGCGGCCGTCATGACGTCCCATACCGTTTATACCGATCTTGATCCCGGTGTTCCCGCCACATTGTCGAAAAAAGTTTTAAGCGGGATTCTGCGCCGGCAAATGGGCTATGAGGGAGTGGTGATCACCGATGATCTTGAAATGGGGGCGATTGAGAATGACAAGCTTTGTGAGCAGGCGGCGCTGGAGTCCTTTCTGGCGGGATGCGATTTGCTCTTGATCTGCCAAGACCAAAACAAGGTTAGAAAATCCTGCGAACAACTTGTTCAGGCATTTGATCAGGGCCGCTTTTCAGCCGACCGTGTCCATCAGTCTCTGGGGCGTCTTGCCCGGCTGCGGGAGCGATTCGGGATTGGCTGACTTAGGAGTCGTCCGGAAATAACTTGAACATCTCGCATCTCATATTCAGACCATCTTTGGCCGCTATTCAATCACAGGTAAGCGAAGACTCCGAAGTCCTCAACGTAGCATAACTACGTCTGCGGCTTTGTTCAATCAGATCGACCAAACCTAGCCTAAATATGAGCACGATATTGTCCAACTTATTTCCGGACGACTCCTTAAATTGCTCATTTTTACGAAAAGGCAATAAAAAAGGGAAAGATCCTTGCCGGGTCTTTCCCTTTTTGTGGTTTACGACAGTTTAATGTGCCGAGGTTTAAAAGAAGGCCTCAAAGGTCAGGTAGACCTGATCTGCCCTTTTCAATGTGGGAACGAACATACCATACTGATCACCTTCTGATTTATCCAAATCATACGGTTTGATGTTCCAGTCAGTGCCACCGGAGTAATCATACTCATAATGCTGGTAGCCCAGGCGGACAAAGGTTTTGGCATACTTGGAAATGGCCTCTCCTGTGGGGAGATCCCAGATCAGGTAGGCTTCATAAACATCGCCCCTGGTTCCCAGTTTAGCGCTGTACATATCGTCATGACCAGGAGTCATGCCGACCCAGTACTTAGAACCATAGTTGTACTCAAGACCTAATTTAAGTCCCAGTTCATCCATGTCGTAGCGGGTGCCAACCCAGATGTTGTAGCCATCTTCGTCATCGGTATTAGGTGAGTATGCCGGTCCTCCTTGCATTGCACCCACGGCACCAAGCCAGTCGTTGAACATGCCGGTATCATCGTCAGGCAGGGTGCGGCTCCATCCACCGGAAACGAAAAAGTTGAGATTTTCCCATTTATCCTGATATACGGCAGAGGAATGGACGAGATCTCCTACGTTTTGGCGGTCCGCAGTTCCATACATTGGCATCATAAAGCCACCAAATTGATCATTTAAGTTGCCATCGTCAAATTCGGGAAAACTAAAGGCATTAAAGACCATAAAGGATTGAATATAGGCAAGGCGATTTCCCTTTTTGTAGACATCCCAGCTTATCCCGGCAAAATCCGTATCATTTAGACTTGAGGCCTCATCATTATATTGGAGACTGTTTTCAAATCCGCGGCCATAGCAGATGCGTACTCGTCCCGGCCAGTTATCCATGCCGAAAAGATCGGAGTAGGCATAGCCCACGGCAATACCGTCAAATGGCCAATCCATATAAGCAGTCGGAGTTGCCAGTCGTTCATCGATATCATATCCTAAGCGTACCTGGGCAGCAGGTCCGTCCGTTGTCGGTCGGCGACCTATTGAAAACCAGATTGGCTGGCCGCCGATATTGTTCCAGTTGACAAAGGCGCGATCCACCCTGAGGGTCGAGTCGTTTGGCTCTCTACTGCTTGTGCCGTCAAAAGAAGGATAACCGAAGGTGGTGAGACCGGGTGGCTGGGTGTTGGTGCCCCAGGCTTTATACATGGCCAGGCGGGCTTTGAATTCCACGTTCTCAGTGGCCTTGACCCGCATGTTCAAACGAAAACGATTTGTGAATAGAGTATCGTTTTTCATTTCATCGTCACCAAATTCTGGAGCTGCACCGCCCATTACTGCGCCAGCATTTGTCATCGGTGCAGTCACCAGATCACCACTGTAATAGTCCATTCTGGCCCGGAAATCGCCATTGAGCTTAAAGCGCGAGGCCAGATCCCATTCCTCGGATTTTTCTTCATAGTCGTCAAGGAAGTCTTCCTGGTCTTCCTTTATGACTACCTGCTCTTCCTTCATGGACTCCATCTGGACTTTCAGTTCCATCAGCTGTCTGGTCAACGCATCGACCTTGGCCTCCAGTTCATCAGGTGTCGCCGCAGCTCCAGCCATTCCTGCTGAGGCAGCCGCCGGCAAGGTCAGCAGTCCGGCAAGAGCCAGCATGGAAATTTTTTTTAACATCTTTCTCCCTCCATGTTAAAAGTGATTTGTTAAGGATCGTGATAAATCACAACCCATTTCCCCCAAAATAGAAATACTTAATAAGTATTTCTTTAAATACGTCTACATCTCAAAATTTCTTTTGTCAAAGAAAAAACATGAATTATTATATCAGTTTGAGAAAAAAGATTTTTTGAAAAAACGCCTGAAAAATTTGTTTCACCGGCTCATAGTCGGCAGTCTCGCAAGTTTGAAATTTTGAGTTTGAGTGCTGATTTGATGTAACTTCCCAATAAGTCGTGGCACACCGACAACCTCCCCCTTTGTTAAAGGGGGATTGAGGGGGATTTATTTACAGGTTGCCACCACTTATTGAGAAGCTGCGATTTGATGCCTCAACACCTACAGATTGATCAATTTTTATAGCCTTTCTTCTCTTTAATTGAAGGGGGTGAAGATTTTGTGTAAAAAAATGTTGCCTGCTCCGTATGCTGTGGTAAATATGTCATTCAATTTTATCGAATAATTTATAAGGAAAGATAGGTCATTATGTATTTTCAGGATATTATACTTGAGCTCAGCCGTTACTGGGTGGATCAGGGCTGTCTTCTTCAGCAGCCTTACGATATGGAGGTGGGGGCGGGGACATTTCATCCGGCTACACTGCTGCGTTCCCTGGGCCCGGAACCCTGGAAGGCTGCTTATGTTCAGCCATCGAGGCGGCCCACGGACGGCAGGTACGGTGAGAATCCGAACAGGCTGCAGCATTATTACCAGTTTCAGGTCGTCATGAAGCCGTCACCGATCAATATTCAGGATCTTTATCTTGACAGTCTCAAACGTTTTAACCTTGATTTGCTTGATCATGATATCCGTTTTGTTGAAGATGATTGGGAATCGCCGACCCTGGGTGCCAGCGGCCTGGGCTGGGAGGTCTGGCTGGACGGTATGGAGATCACCCAGTTCACCTACTTTCAGCATGCCGGCAGCATGGAACTTTTTCCGGTGACTGTGGAGATCACCTACGGTCTGGAGCGGATCGCCATGTATCTCCAGGAAGTTGAGAGCGTTTATGATATTGCCTGGAACAGGGATGTCTCCTATGGCCAGATTTTTCACCAGGCCGAGGTAGAGTTTTCCGCCTTTAATTTTCAATATGCAAATGTTAAAGTCCTGGTGTCCTTCTTCAATACCTTTGAGGAGGAGGCCATGAAATTGCTGGAGAAGGATTTGATCCTGCCGGCCTATGATTATTGTCTGAAATGTTCGCATACCTTCAACCTGTTGGACGCGCGCAAGGCGATCAGTGTGGCGGAAAGGACCCGTTATATCGGCCGGATCAGGAATATTGCCAGAAAGGTGGCGTCTAAGTATACGGAACAACGGCAGGAGATGGGCTATCCACTTCTGAAAAAAGATGAAGCGGTAGCGCTGGACGTTGTTGGCTCTTAATCGTGCCGATCCAGTAAAAACTACAAATTAACCACAGAACGCACAGAGTTCACTGAGGAAACTGATTGTGAAAAAGGATTTCTCTGTGACCTCCTGGTACTGTGGAGAGAAAAAGATTTTTTTTATGGGTTCATCAATAGTGAGGGGTTGAAAGAAATGGCGGAAGTGCATGGGAATCGAACCCACCCACCAAGCTGTTAACCCGGTGCACCGGATTTGAAGTCCGGGAGGGCCACCAGTGCCCTTTCCACTTCCGTAATTTGCAGTTTGAAACGAAACGAAGACTGAAACAATTGTTTCAGAAAAATGATCATAATTTTTATTGTCGAAACCGGCAACTTTTTTTTTAATCTTGTGTCAGCCGGATTCTCCGTTTGGAGATAATTTCAGACACCACTTGAATAACAGTAGGGAGGAGTCTTTCTTATTATGGAATGCGAACGGTTAGATAAGCTTGTCCGGTCCTGGTTTCTGCAGGTGCAGGCTGAAGCGATGGCCCCGGCCAGAATGGTTGAATTCATGGAAAAACACATTAATGAATGTGAAATTTGCCTGAGTGATCCGGATGTGCAGTATGAGGTGAAAAAAATAACCACTATTGTCCTGCCCGAATCCAAGATCATTAAGCCGGCCAAAAAAGCGAAAGTGAAAAAAGTAGAACCTGTCAAAGAGGAAATCAGCAAAGAGGAAATCAGCAAGGAAGAAATCAGCAAGGAAGAAACCGGCAAGGAAGAAAATCAGGTTCAAGATAAAGATAAAGATCAAGATAAAGATGTAAAAGATCCTGAAGAAAGCGAAAACAAAACTGAATGAGCCAAGATCCGGCAGTGGTGGAGGGAGAGGCTGTTAAATTTAGACTGTCAACTCCTGTAAACAAAGAGACGTGCTTAGTTCGATTTTCAGAAATCCCGTCACGCTTTCCGTGCTGCCATCAAGGAAATTGCGAGGCGGGATATTGTTTACGGATTGCTGCAATGTGAATCACATAGAGGTCAGTTCCATACCGCTTCTTATCCTCTACTTTCCAGATCTCATCCCGCCCTTTGATCCAGCCGACCTGTGAGGTCCACAGATATTTCTTCTCTTTTGTATCAAGTGTTGGATTGTTATAGGACAGCCCGTATATCCTGCTCAGTTCGCGGTCAAGTCGGGCCAGTTGTGCGTCGTGCAAACCATTTTTTCAGCTTCGGATTTGGCCTTTGCACACTCAAAACTTGGGGACGTTTTCTCAGCCGATAAGGTCAAAGGGGTTAGCAATATCGTCAGCACTGCGAAAAGCATTGTTTTTTTGTTTACTTGTCTTCGCATCATTTTTCAGTCATTTATATTTCCTTACCAGATCGTTACCCGATCGTTTACCGGAAGCCACATGGGGTCTTTTTCTTTGATTCCAAAGGCTTTATAAAAACTTTTCTGATGGACCAGCGGTCCGGTTACCCGAAAACGGCTTGGCGGATGGGAATCCATCTCGATCAAAAGCTGCAGTATCTCCGGCCGATATTTATTCAGCCAGAGCTGAGCCCAGGATAGAAAAAATCGCTGGTCTGGGGTGTAGCCATCTATTTTTTCCGCCTGCAAATCACTTGCCAGGGCACGCTGCAGGGCTGCATGGGCCAGAGTAACTCCACCCAGATCAGCTATGTTCTCAGTTACACACAGTTTTCCATTTACATACAGACCAGGCAATGCCTCGTATCCGTCATACTGCTCAATTAAAACGTTGGCTCTCTTTGTAAATTCTTCGGCATCCTTTTTAGTCCACCAGTTCTTGAGATTCCCCGAAGCATCATACTGCCTGCCGATGCTGTCAAAACCATGGGTGATCTCATGACCAATCACTGCGCCAATAGCACCGTAATTCACCGCAGGATCCAGGTCGGGAAAGAAAAAAGGAGGTTGGAGAATGGCTGCTGAAATCTCGATATGGTTATATAGTGGGGAGTATGCAGCATTGACATCTGTGGGCAGAGTTGCGCCGCTTATGGAAAAGCCATCGGCAATCACAGGCTGACCGAGCTGATCCAGATTGCGTCGTCCTTCGAAGGTGTTCAGTCGTATCACATTTCCATAGTAGTCATCTCGTTTGATATCAACAGTTGAGTAATCAATCCATTTGTCCGGATAGCCGACCCTGATGTCCATTGCTGCCAGTTTTTCCAGGGCAAAATCCCTGGTTTTATCGTCAAGCCATTGATTGTTCTGCAACCGGTCAGCGAATTCTTCCCGGATATGGAGCACCATATCCTCCACCTGCTTTCTACTCTCAGGCGACAAATACTCCTTCACATAGAGCTGTGCCACAGGGTGACCGAAGCTGGCTCGAATGGACATGGCCATAAATTCGTTTCTGGGTTTGAACTGTTTCACACCGCTGAGAGTTTTAAGAAAAAAGTTATGATTGAGATCAAAAAACTCCTGACTCAGCAGGCCCGATGCACTGTTGACCAGGCGAAATCTTAGATAGGTTTTAATATCAGCAAAAGAGCTCTCCTGGAGCAGACGGCCCAGGGTTTCTATATATTTTGTATCCTTAACGAGTACGTTTTTTGGTGGAGATACGTTCAACTCTGAGAGATAGGAGTTGAGATCGAAATCGGGTAACATTTTTTGTAGATCTGCAAGGGACATCTTGTTGTAGCCTGTTTTGGGGTCCCTGGATTCCACAGGAGTCAGCAAACCAGTGGCGAGTTTGGTCTCCAGTGCAAGTATGGTCTCAGCCTGGGCTTTGGCATCATCTTCGGACAACCCGATAAGCTGCAGAAGATCACTGATATAGGCCATATAAGCGGTGCGCTTGGCTTTGTTTTTTTCATCGAGATAGTTGTTACGCCCCCCGAGAATTAATTTTCCCGGGAAGAATTTTAGAGCATTTACATCATTCTTGCGGTCATCAGGGGTGACTGCTGAAAGAAAAAAGATCAGGTCATCCGTGGTTATCAGCGTGTGGGCAAGCTGTGCGGGCAGTTGCGCCATGGAGTGCATTGCTTCAATCCGGGCAAGCTCCGGCTCAATTGGTGCACAGCCGAGTTTTTCAAGGCGCTCGGTATCCATGGATGAAGCGTATAAATCACCGACCTGTTGTTCCACACTGCCTTTTGGAGCCTTGGCACTGGAAGCCGCAGCTGTTTCCAGAAGGGTGAGAATCTGCTCTCCAATGGCATTGTTGAGCCCGTTTAACTGCCCGACTGCTACTTCCGTATCGGGTATCGTGGCGCTGTCAAGCCAGCGCCAGCCGGCAAAACGGTAGAAGTCATTGCGTGGATCAATCGAGGGATCAATTTTATCGATGGAAAA
>JAGHCC010000147.1 GCA_021160685.1 Desulfobulbaceae bacterium
CTGTCCGTGGTCAGAAAGAAACTCACTGAACTTCAGCGGACTTTTGGTCTATGGGGGGCGGTGGTCGCAGAAGGACGTGATACGGGCACGGTTGTTTTTCCGGAAGCCGAGTTGAAATTTTACCTTGACGCCTCTCTGGAGGAAAGAGCCCGCCGCCGCTCGGCCCAGTTGCGGGAACAGGGACACGTTGTCGATGAAAAGGAAATTCTGGCCCAGATTAAAAAGCGTGACCAGGATGACAGCGCCAGAAGTCTCGCCCCTTTGAAGGCGGCCACGGATGCTGTTGTTATTGACTCGTCAGTCATGACCATTGAAGAAGTTGTGAACTTTATGCTGGATCAGCTTGATAAAAAATAAAAATCAGTCCAGAATGATAAAAGATGTTTTGTAACTGTTCAGGAGCACCCCATCTTGTCCCATTTTGGCCTTCTCGAATAGCACAAGTATGCTTCGAAGTCCCAAATGAACCAATATGGGGCACTCCTGAACAGTTACAGAACGGTGTTTGGGGCAATTTGGTGCCCCCACCTGAATAGTTACGATGTTTTAAAAAACAGGCAATGCCGGTTTGCATACTTTGCTGAAACCGGCACATATGTTCAGTCAAGGGTTTGCTTAAAAATGTGACTTTTTTTGCGCACATCCTTAGAGCGTTCTGGGAGGAAGCAGCATGGAGGGATCTCGATCATTAAAGCGTCGACATCTTGTTTATTACCTTGAAGTATTTGATAATGAGGGGGGTGAACTGCTGGGAAGACTGGTGGACATCACAACAAGGGGCATTAAACTGGTGAGCAAAACTCAGATCCCCATCAATACAATGTTCAGCATCCGCATGATTCTGCCGGAGGGCTATTTTCGCAGCAAGGAATTCTGCTTTGACATGAAAAGCATCTGGTCGTCTAATGATGTCAATCCTGATTTTTATGATACAGGATTCGAGGTTGCCAGCTTAAAGCGGGATGAAAGAAAAATGATTCGCAAGTTGATCGATCTGGTTGGTTTTAATGATTAAGCCTGAGTTGAGCCTTTTTGCTTGCAAGGGGCATGGGAAAAATGAAACAGCCACATGAGCCCCCCGTGGTACCCTTGTGGCTGGAGATAGAGAAAAACGGCTTTTTGGCCGGCCGGCCGCTTCACCTGTTGGAACAGACCGAATCGACCAATAAAGTGGCCATGGAGATGGCTCGGGATGAGGCTCCGGCCGGAACGCTTGTTGTAGCCGAAAGCCAGACCGGCGGCAGGGGCCGGCTGGGGAAAAAATGGCTGTCACCGCCAGGCACGGGTCTCTATTTTTCCATGATTCTCAGGCCCGGACTGGAGCCTGCGGAAATGCCCAGACTGACCCTTGCGGCAGGGCTTGCGGTCTGTCAGGCCATTCATCTTGTCTGCAAAATTGAACCCATGATCAAATGGCCCAATGATATTTTACTGGCCGGCAGAAAATGTGGTGGCATTTTAACGGAAGCGGAACTGCCGGGGAAGCAATCACCCAGAATTGTTCTCGGCATTGGTTTGAATATTTCAACACCTTTACAGGCCTTCCCGCCTGATCTGCGGGAAAGGGCCACGTCCCTGCAGGACCATGTAGCCATGCCCGTTGTCTGCGGAGAACTTCTCTCCGTGATGGTCGCTGAAATAGAAAAAGTAATTTACAGGTTGGAAAACGAAGATTTTGCCGCAATTCTGGCCGACTGGCGGAAGCTAGATGCAACAAAAGACAGGGAGATGACTTGGGTCGCCACCTCGGGTCAGACGGTAAAAGGCGTTTCTCTGGGGCCGGATTCGGAAGGCCGGCTTCATATCAGGGACCATGCCGGCCATGTCCATGAGATATTATCCGGTGATATCCGACTGGCCGCAACAAACAATGAAAACTGATTCAGGATCAAACATCTTAAAAAGTATAGCGTCGGGATATAGCCTGCCCCCCCTGTCTGTTGCCGCCATAAAGCTCATTCAACTGGCCTCGGATGATACAAGTTCCGCAGATGATCTGGCCCGTGTTATTGATAAGGATCCAGCCCTTGCTGTCCGTCTGCTCAAACTGGCTAATAATGCCTTTTTCAGATCGACTTCTCCTGTCTCAACATTGAAACAGGCCATTGTCAGGATTGGTTTCAACCAATTAAGAATTATGGCCCTTTCTCTTTCCCTGAGAGAGACTTTTCCTATGGGAAAAGAAGGAGGCATGGATTACGAAAAGTTTTGGCGCTCTTCTCTCTACAGGGCTCTTTTAGCTAAATCCCTGGCCCAGCACCTGAAATTCTGTAATCCCGAGGAAGCCTTTGCCGCAGGGCTCATACATGAAATTGGGTTAATCATTCTTTTTGACCTTTTGATCAAAGGCAAGGATGATGATTTTATAATTGATGTGGCTCACCTTAAGAGGACCCTTGCGGATGAAAAAGACAGATACGGAATAGATCATCGACAGGCTGGGGAGGCTGCTCTCCGTTTTTGGAAATTTCCTGATGAAATGATCGCCTGTCAGTCGCTTTACGGAAATGAGGCCCTACTGGAAGATGCTCCTCCTTTGGCCAGGGTCTGTGAAATAGCAAGGAGGTTATCGCAAACTCTGTTTCAGCATTCAAAAGGCCTTGACCCTGTTTTTTTGGAGGCGGACAGGACATTCGGAATCGAGCAGGATGTCATAAATGATGCCCTTTCTAATACTTTTCAGGAGGTTCAGGCTATTGCGGAAGGCCTCAGAGTGGAGCTGAACAGGGAAAGAGATCTCCTTGGTATTCTGGAAAAGGCAAATCAAACTCTCAGCCAGATTTCGGAAAAACTGGCAGCAGCCCAGGTTATTGAAAAAAAGAAGCAGTTACCTTCCCTTGACAGCCTGACGGCAGAGAGTGATCCGGTTGTTCAGACCTTACAGGCGGTGGCTCATGAAATTCGAAATCCGTTATTGGCTGTAGGTGGTTTTGCCAGAAAGCTTTCGGAGGTTTTAGACCCTTCATCTGATGGAGGAAAATATGCGACGATAATCCTTAAAGAAGCCACGAGACTTGAAAACGCATTTTCTGAAATGACCCAAAAAATGTGCATTGTCAAAGGTTCAGGACTTAAGGCATAGGCTAACCCACTAAAGCGGAAAATACGTTAATTTTTTAGGACTTTTTTCAGTACTCGCTTGGCGGGTGTAAGTGCCTTGGTAGTAGACATAACGAACTTATTTCAAAAGTATTTTCTGAGTTTCTTGTTTTTTTGACAGAAGTTCAGGCGTAAGGCACGAAAAAACGATTTAATGTCTGAAATTTCCCATCTTTCTGTTTCGACCACGATAGCCATTAACAGCTGGTTTGATGATCAGGCCCTGGAAAAGGGTTTGCGCCTTCTGCCCGACGCGGAAGGCCTTATCTTTCGTCATGTTGCCGGTGTTTGTTTCCCGGCAACATCTGAGACCATCGCCACCCTCTTTTTTGCAGTGAATCAACGGATACGTCAGGGGTTCACCATAAAGGAGGCCCATTGTTCCCGCTGCGGCCCGGTCCGGAAAAGTGGTCCTTACTGCGGTCATATTGCGGCCGCCGCCATTTTTGCCATGCCGGACACAGCGAGGCATGACGGACACCCTTTTCCTCTACCCCTTGTTTTTACAAACTCGGTCTGGTCGTCACTGGCTGCTCATCTTTTTGAACGATATGAATCCAGGGGGCCGCTGTTGATTCGCGCTGACGGTGAAAGATTATTTCTCGATCTGCCAGATGGCGGCCAAAGCCGTTTTTGCGCCACCCTTCCTCTTGGCCTGTTCCATCAGCTTCTCTCCCTTTTTCCCCATCGTCTTTCCTGGTTCGGGAATAAAAAAATGCCCCAGGCTGCGGATGCGCAAGCGGTCATAGCTTTGCGCGACTCATTATTCCGGTTATCCGCATCAAAAACAGAATGCGATCTTAACGAGCTCGGCCGGCAATCCCGGGGCCAGCTGAAAGAGTCTTCCATCTGGTTCTGGCTGATGAGAAATTTCGCGGCCATGCTGCCGGAATCAGCTCTCACTTTCAGTCATAATAAAAACGGCGATTTTTTCCTGCAGGCAGCCGACAAAGATGATTCCACCATGTTTTCATTACGGCTGGAGCAGGATTACAGCGCCACTCTCCTGAAAAACCTGGGAAAACATCTTGAAAATTTTATCTTTCTTGATCCGGCCCGGGAATTTACCAGGGTGATTGGCAATGATGACGGTTCGTTACTTGTCACCCCCTGTCTTCGTCTTGCCGATGGCCGCATCTTCAGCCAGGAAGAGCTTGCAAAATGCCGTTTCGACAATCTTTTTTTTCTGGCCGGAAAGGGCTTTGTGCCCCTCATCCGTCAACCCGATCATGAGGCTATCCGGTCTGAACGGAAAAAGCCTCTGACCCTGTTTGATTGTGCTCAACCGCAAGGTGTTCCGGGCAGGCCGTTTACCATCGCCAACAGTGATGTAGCTTCATTGCTTGCGGAAAGACACGATACCTTTTATTGCCGGGATAATGAAATTGATTCGGCCATTCTCCATTTAGAGCTGCGAGAAATGCCGGATCAGCTTGAATTATGCAGTAGCCATGAAGATGACAACTGGTATTACATTTCCGGCCATTATGGCGTGGGTAATTTACAGATATCACTGGCGGATCTGCTGACGGCCAGAACAAACGGCCTTGATTATCTTCCCGGCTCAGGCTTGAAACTTGCCGGGACCTCTCTGGACTGGTTTTACAATCTGGGCCGGGAGCGAATCTGGCACCGGGACGGAGAACCGGCCGGAATTAAGGTCAGTGGGTGGGAATTACTCCATCTCACGGCTCAGATTGATAAAGTCGTCCTGCCTGAAAAAGACAGCCTGGCTCATATCCGCAGCCTGGTGAATACGGATTCCTGGCAGGATGAAACACGGTTGCCGGACAGGCCTGATCATCTGCGTGACTACCAAGTCAACGGCATGGCCTGGCTCTACTCCCTTTATCGGCACAAATTAGGCGGTATTCTGGCCGATGATATGGGACTTGGCAAGACCCATCAGGCCCTGGCTCTGCTCTGGCTCATAGCCCGGAAAAATCCGAACAGGAATTTTCTGATTGTCTGCCCGGCCTCGGTAGCCCCGCACTGGGCCATGAAAATCAAGGACTTCTATGGCGAATTTTCCTTTGATTTTTTCCATGGTTCCGGCCGGAATTTTGATTCAAAAACGCAGATAACCATCACCACCTATGGCCTTATCGGCCGGGACAAAGCCCTGACCGAATGTTCATTTGATGTCATCATCTTTGACGAAATACAGCATTTGAAGAACAAAAAAACAATCATGCACCAGGCGGCCCTGGATCTTGACGGCTTCATAAAAATCGGTCTTACCGGCACCCCGCTGGAAAACTCGGTTATTGATCTAAAAAACATTCTTGATATCTGCCTGCCAGGCCTTCTCGGTTCTGATGAATATTTCAAAAAAAGATATGTTCGGGAGGTGTCAGCCAAGGAGAACAAAAAAAGACTGGCGGAGCTTGCCCTGAGGGTCTCCCCGTTTTTGTTGCGCCGGGATCGCGGCCAGGTGTTAAGCGAATTGCCCGAGGTTATTGAAGATATTCACACCTGCGAGTTGAGTGATGATCAGATCCGCTTTTATCGCCAGGCGATCGGTGAAAGGGGCGCTTTGCTGGACCAGCTCAATGATGAGAACAGCAACATCTCCTATATGGATATTCTGGCACTCATCACCATGCTGAAACAGATCTGTGATCATCCGGCCCTGATTGATGACGAATCAGAGAACTCGGAATATGAAAGCGGTAAATGGGATCTTTTTGTGGAGTTGTTAGGTGAATGTCTGGCCAGCGGCATGAAGGTTGTGGTGTTCAGTCAGTATACCCGGATGCTTGATATTATTGAGGAATATCTTGAGGAGGAAAAAGTCGGCTATGGATCTCTGCGCGGTAATATGAGTATTTCCAAACGAGCCGCAATGATCGAGTCCTTTCAGAACAGTTCCGATTGCCGGGTATTTTGCGCCAGTCTTCTGGCCGGAGGAGTGGGGATTGATTTAACCGCGGCCCAGGCGGTTATTCATTATGACCGCTGGTGGAATGCCGCCAGGGAAGACCAGGCCACCTCCCGGGTGCACCGGATGGGCCAGAAACATGTGGTGCAGGTGTTTAAACTGATAACCGTCGGCACCCTGGAAGAAAAAATTCACCGCATGATTACGGCAAAACGTGATCTGGTCGGACTGCTTATCAAGAGTGATGACGCGAACATGATTAAAAAACTGCGACGGAAGGATTTGCAGGATTTGTTGCGCTGGGAAGGATGATTTGCTCAGTCATTCCTGCCAATTTTGCTGGCATGGTGTGGGCGATTGTCTTCCGGGATAAAATGAATTGTAGTTGCTCAAACTCGATATGATTTTTTTATAGAAAAGGTTCGATCTGGCCGAAACTTAACAGTAGGAAGTTACACTTTGGCTATACGGATTTCATTAAGAGCTTCAACTTGGCAATCATAACCCCATAGACAGGTAAATTTGCTATAAAAAAAGCC
>JAGHCC010000133.1 GCA_021160685.1 Desulfobulbaceae bacterium
CCTCATTCGTATGCTCAGCAGGATGCCGATGCCGGCCATGGTGGTCAGGAGGGATGACCCCCCGTAGCTGAATAACGGCAGCGGCATGCCCACCACCGGCATCAACCCCATGACCATGGCCAGATTGATAAAGGCCTGCCAGAAAATGAGCGAAATAATACCAATGACCAGCAGGGTGCCGAATTTGTCCCGGGATGAGTCAGCAATATTGATTCCCCAGAGTATCATGGCAAAATAGCAGGCAAGAAGGAACAGTGAACCGGCAAAGCCCCATTCCTCGGCCCAGACGGAAAACGCGAAGTCAGTGTGTCGTTCCGGCAGAAAATCAAGATAGCCCTGGGTGCCGTGGAGATATCCTTTGCCGAAGGCGCCGCCGCTGCCCACTGCGATTTTAGACTGCATGATATGGTAACCGGTATTCAGGGGGTCGCTTTCCGGATTTAAAAAGGTCTCGATTCGTTGCCGCTGGTAAGGTTTAAGGAAAAATTTCCAGCCAAGGGGGATCGCCGATGCGCATATCGCAAGCAGGGTCAGGAGAGTTTGCCATTTGAGCTTGACGAACAGGGTCATGGAAACAAAGATAAACCCGAGCATCAGGGCCGTGCCAAGATCCGGCTGCTTGAGAATGAGGAGAAAAGGCGCCGCAGTCAGGAGACTTGGGACAATAAGTTCTTTCAGGGTAAAACCTTTGTCCGGATCCTTGCTGGAATAGTAGCTGGCCAAGGTGATCACCAGCATGAGTTTGGCTGGTTCGGATGGCTGCAGGTTGAAAAAACCAAGGTTAATCCAGCGCTGGGTGCCGGCTTGGCTCGAACCGAAAAGAAGAGCAAACAACAGCAGAAAAATAATAGCTGCATAGATTTTGTAGTTCCATTGGAGAAAAATTTTGTAATCAACACTGATAATGGCCAGGATAAGCATAAAGCCCATCAGATAATAATAGAGTTGTTTCTGGTAAACCGGAGTGCCGTAGGAATCATTGGGGTAGATTGCACTATAGAGATTAGCCAGACACATGAGGCCGATGACAAGGACTAAAAGCAAAAGGCCCCAGTCAAAATTTATCAGAAGTCGTCGATCAAAGCGGATCATGCTCCTTCTCCAGGTTTATAATTTGGTTTTTTTGCACAAACGTATTTTTTAAGTTTCATTTTTTTCAGCCCTCAGCCCTCAGCTATCTCCCTCTGGTGCATCCGGTTTTATATTAAAATACTGTTCAAGGACTTGTTTGGCAAGGGGAGCGGCTTGGGAACCACCGTGTCCGCTGTGTTCCATCAGCACGGCGATGGCGATTTCAGGGTTGTCAGCCGGGGCAAAGCAGGTGAACCAGGCATGATCCCTGTACTTGTAAGGAACCTTGTCTTCCGGCACACTGCGATATTGGGCAAGCCGCACCACCTGGGAGGTTCCGGTTTTGCCTGCCACCGTGATTCCTTCAAGTTTTGCCCGACCTCCGGTCCCGTGTTTGCTGTTGACAGCGGCAACTAATCCCTTTTTGATCAGATCAAGAGATTTTTTCGTTCCCAGAGCCTTGCCATCAATAATCGGTTCAAACTGTTCAATAATTTTCCCTTCAGGGTCAAGAATTGCCTTGATAAGCATGGGCCTGTAACGAGTGCCGCCATTGGCAAGTGTTGCTGTCATGTTGCAGATCTGCAGTGGGGTTGCCAGGTTGAATCCCTGGCCGATGGAAACCGACATGGTTTCTCCCTCCTGCCATGATTCGTTGCGATTTTTCTTTTTCCAGAGTTTTGTCGGTGTCAGGCCGCTTTTTTCATGTTCCAGGATAATGCCGCTTTTTTTCCCCAGACCGAGACTGCCGGCATACTGGGCTAATTTGTTGACACCTACTTTTTGTCCGACCTGGTAGAAGTAGACATCACAGGATTCGGACAACGCCCGGTTCAGGTCGATAGCCCCATGCCCCCGCCGTTTCCAGCATCCATATCTTCGTCTGTACAGAGTCATTGATCCCGTGCAGTATGAGATGGTCTGGGGGGATATGGCTTTTTCGCTGAGTCCGGCCAGGGCAGTGACGATTTTATATGTAGAACCGGGAGGATATTGACCCTGGATTGCCTTGTTGAGGAGAGGGTGAAGGGGGTCGTCCAGGTGTTCTTTCCAGTGTTTTACTGAAATGCCACCGAGAAATTGTTTGAGCTTCATGGGCGGGGAACTGGCCAGTGTCAGGATTCTGCCGCTGTTGACATCCATGGTCACTATGGCGCCGGCCTTTCCTGCAAGCGCTCTTTCCGCTGCAAGCTGGAGATCAAGATCAAGAGTCAGCTGAAGATCATTGCCGGGCAAGGGTTCCTGATTTTGAAGTTGTTTTTGTTCAAAGCCATGAACATCGACTTCAACGTATCGTTTGCCCTGCTCGCCCCGCAGGTTTTTTTCAAAGATTTTTTCAAGACCCATTTTGCCGATCTGATCACCACCCCGATATTCGTTGCTCTTACTGGCTTCAAGTTCTTTTTTGCTGATGTGGCCCGGGTAGCCGATGATGTGAGATGCAAAATTACCATAGAGATAATCCCGGATGGGCACGGCTTCAATGCGGACCCCGGGAAGATCAAGTCTATGATTTTCGATATATACCAGAGTTTGCCAGTCGATGTCTTCCCGAAGTCGCATGGGAACATAACGTGGCTGGCCTGCTGATTCCCGTATACGGTCGAGTAGCTCGGAAATATCAATGTTCAGGATAGCAGCTAAACGTTTTATGACAACATCCGGATCAGGGGCATCTTCCTTGATCCAGACAATATTGAAGCAGGGGCGGTTGGTGACGATAATTTTGCCGTTTCGGTCAAGAATGTCCCCTCTTGGAGCCGCAATCTTCTGGACCCGGATTCTGTTGTTTTCAGAAAGATGCTGATACTCCGCACCCTTATGAATCTGCAGATACCAAAGTCTGGCAACCAGAACGGCAACAAGAAAGAGAATAACAGCCGTGGCGATATCAACTCTTTTCTTCAGGGTGACGAGTTCCGCCTCGTCTGATTTGTAGATCAGTTGGATAAATCGGCGCATAAAATAAATTTGAGGGGCTCAGGTATCAGGCTGAAGATGGAAGGGTTGACGATTTTTTCGTTTTTTCCTTCCGCCTTCTAGTCCTTAAACCTGTTTGGCTTCTTTCTGCCGGAGAAAATCCGGGGGCTTTTTTTATACCTGAGTTTTACCAGTATCAGTCCATACATCTTGAAAAGGGGAACCGTAATTACAGCCAGCATGAACAGTTGCACGAGGATGGTTTCCCAAATCCATTTCGGCGGATTTTCCGGAACAAGTAAATTGATGAAAATAAAATTGATGAAATTTGTGAACATAAAGCTGATCAGGACCAGAAAAATCTGCTGTGGCGGTTCGTTAATGACGATGAGTCTGGACAGCCATTGAATAAAACAGAAAAGGGTCAGGAAAATAATGGGATACAGCCCTGAAAAAACACCTAAAAAAATGTCCATGATGAGCCCGAAAAGCAGAATAAGGAAAGCTCCGGGAAAGATCTTCAGGTGAAAGGCGCTGAAGACGAGCAGGACAAAAAGCGGATCCATCCTGCCAAGCCACGGCGGGAAGAGCTGGAAAACCGTGGTTTGCAGGATAAATAAAAAGACACCTAATGTAAAAAAACAGCCAATGAGCATGATGGCGTGAAAAAATTGTTTGAGTGAGCCCTGTAGATCCGCTCAGAAATAACTTCACATTTTGAGACGCAACTGCAACACATCTTAAGCCGATCTTCCCTCACAAAATCCTCGACGTAGCCCTAGACACCGCTTCGCTGTTACGGCTGTGGTTTTGTTCGGTCAGCTTGGCTTAACCTATGTCACATTTACATCTCAATTCCGCGAATTTATTTTTTGAGTGGACCCATAGGCTGAACGGGACCTGGATATTTTTATTTTACCAGGGAATTTTCCCGCATAATAACAATCAGGTATTCCAGCTCGGCAAAATCCACGGCAGGCTGGATTGAAACTTTCTGGAACATGCCTCTACGGTTTTTAACAACCGATGAGACGGTTCCAACCGGCAGACCCTTGGGAAAGACACCATCAAGTCCGGATGTGACGATGGTATCGTTTTTTTCAATAGCGCTTTTTTTCAGGATGTAATGCAGTTGATACCCCTCGGCGCCAATCCCTTTAATAATTCCGTGTGTTCTGTTTTTCTGGATGAGAACATCAATGGCGCTGGTCGGATCGTTGGCCAGCAGAACCTTGGAGAAGTGGGGCGAGACATTGAGTATCTGGCCGACAATGCCTTCCACGGTAACAACCGGCATTCCCTGGTGAATGCCGTCACTGCTGCCCCGGTTGATGTAAACAGTCCGGAACCACATTGTCTTGTCACGACCGACAATCTCCGCGGTGAGGGTTGGCGCCGGCAGAGACTCTTTCAGTTTCAGGAGGTTGGCCAGTCGAACATTTGTGGCGACAGCCTCAAGATATTCATTATTAACGGTTTTGAATCTGGCGAGTTCTTCCCGGAGTTTCTGGTTTTCTTCCTGGACATCAAGCAGGCTGGTATAAGAAGTGAATACATCCGTCAAGTTTCTCGTGACAGAGGTGACAAGTTGTTGCCCCCTGCCAACAAGATCAAATACTGCTTTTTGGGGGGCGTTAAAATTTTGTCTGCCTGAGGAAGTAATAATAAAAATTAGAATGAGAATCAGCC
>JAGHCC010000191.1 GCA_021160685.1 Desulfobulbaceae bacterium
AATCTAAGCAATCATCTCAATTGAGGGTTCCCCTTCATTTCTGGCGGTAATTTCACCAATCACATAAGGAACTTCCCCAAGGGCAACAAGCTGTTGAGTCACATCTTCAACCTCTTTGGCATCAACAATCGCCACCATGCCTAATCCACAGTTAAATGTGCGCCACATTTCTTTCGTGGAAATCCTGCCATTATCCTGTAAAAACTTAAAAATAGGCAGCATAGGCCAGGAATCGGCATAAACGATGGCCTTGCAACCATTCGGTAAAATTCGGGGAATGTTATCAACAAACCCTCCACCGGTAATGTGAACCAAACCTCTGATCTCAAAATTCTTAATGATATTCAACACGGTCTCGGTATAGATCAGGGTCGGCTTCAGCAGTTCTTCACCCAGTGAACAACCCAGATCTTCGACATAATCATCAATACCAAGACCAAGCTCTTCAAAACAAATTTTTCTAACCAGGGAAAAACCATTGCTATGCAGACCGCTTGAGGCAAGTCCAACAATCTTATCCCCAACCTTGACATCGGAACCGTCAATAAGTTTATTCCGCTCGGCAATCCCAACAACAAAACCGGCCAAATCGTAATCACCGGGCTGATAGAGCCCGGGCATTTCAGCTGTTTCACCGCCAATAAGGGAACAATTCGATATTTCGCAACCCTTTGCAATGCCTTTAACCACATCCGTAGCAACATCAAGATCCAGTTTGCCAATGGAAAAATAGTCCAGAAAAAAAAGAGGCTGCGCACCGGAGACAACAACATCATTCACACACATTGCCACCAGATCAATACCAATGGTATCATGCCGATTACACATCTTGGCAATCTGCAGCTTGGTGCCGACACCGTCAGTTGAAGAGACCAGTACCGGATCTTTGTACCGGTCATTGCCAAGGGCAAAAAGTCCGCCGAAACCGCCAATATCAGTCAACACTCCTCTTTTGAATGTCGCGGCCACTAGAGGTTTAATATTTTCAATAAAATCGTTTGCCTTGTCAATGTCCACGCCTGACTCGGCATATCTTGAGCTGTCAGATTGATCCATTTTTTTGTTTGATTTAAATTAAAGGTCTGATCAAAAATCGAAGAAAACTAATGATTGTCAACATTGAGTCAGCGTCTGACCGGACCACGAAAAATCCGGATCTTGACTCTATCCAGACAAGGAGAAATTGTAACTTATAATAGCACATCTTTTAATGTTCATCCTCAAAAAAGTCAATCTAAATGTCTTTGTCCGGCTGTTGGACATACCATCCAAGAAAACTTTTGTCTCATTCATTGACCTCCCCGATAGAATGCTTATTTTTCCTCCATGAAAAAAACTCCCAATTTATCTTTGTTCGTATTGGTTGCTGTGACCCTGTTGATGCTGGTTTCATATTTTTTAGGTGGGAGCCGGCCTTTCTCCTGAAAAATGCCACCACCTCCCCAGGATGGGGTACAAAATTCATCTCTTTTGCCATCTTCCCGATAATCCGGTGAAGAGTTACGAGAGAACCACTCTTTCAAACTGACAAAACCTTTTTTTAAATATATCAATTTTTATCTGGAGAAATAGATTTATGCTGTCATGTGACCAATGTATAGAATACGCGGAAAAAAAATATTCCTGTCCCCATTGCGAGTCAGTTCTGTCCCGTTGCCATGTTCCCCCTTTCCATGTGGGTGACGGTCTTGGCTGGGGCACTGAAATCTTCTATGTCTGTTTGAATGATGAGTGCAAACTGTTTGTAAACGGCTGGCAAAGCATTGAAAACAATTACGGCCATATCGGATCATACCGTTATGTGCTGCTGCCAGGCAGTAAAAAGGGAGAAGCAATGATGGTGGCCGGCAAGCAGGCCTTCAAAGGCAGTGAAGTTAACATCGAGGAGATGCAAGCTACAAACAAACGTCATCAGCAGGAAAAAGAAGCTGTGGATCAACTGGACAGCTGTGTGGCTGAAAAAAATCTCGAACCTGTCATGTTTCTGATCCTTGACGAGCATGCCAATCCCAAAGATAGGGAAAAAGCCATCGGATTGCTCAAGGATCTCAATGACCTTTCCTGTATCGACCCGATACGCAATCATTCATTCTCAAAACCGGACATGGAGCACATGGTGAACATGGTCATCCTTGATCTCCTGAAGGCAAATTTCAAAAAAGAATGCCCCCATTGTTCCGAGATTATAAAATTACAGGCTAAATTCTGTAAACATTGTCAGCAGAAGTTTTAGTGCCTTACTCCTGAAAGGCTGTCAAAAAAACAAGAAACTGGAAACCGCTTTTGAAACAAGGACCTACCTCTAAGACAAGGCACTTACACCCGTCAAGCGAGTACTGAAAAGAGTCCTAAGCAATCTAATATTTTCTTCCGCTTTAGTGGGTTAGTTTCTTACAAAACCGTCAATCTGCCTGTTTTAGACAATTGATCCAAAAAAAATCAATTTAAAACTTGTCAAGAGACAAGCAATTGATTATAAAATTTTGCTTGTCAGTTGTCTTTATTATACATGATAAAGACATCCTGCATGGTGAGCGTAGCTCAGTTGGTTAGATCGCCTGGTTGTGGCCCAGGAGGCCGTGGGTTCAAATCCCATCGCTCACCCCAGTAAAAAACAAAGGGATTCAAGCTGATAGCTTGAATCCCTTTTTTCTTGTTCTTTATTTCCCCCCTCTGATAAATTTTCCGTTCGGATAAGCCGTTAGAAATTTTGTAACAGTTTATCAGTATTGTACCAATTTGTTTCAACCTCCATACGGTAAAATTTTCTCCAAGTCAGTTACATAACATGCCAACCTGCTCCTCATTTAAAATCCCTGTTGTCAGATTTTAAGATTTTTCTTTAATCTACCGATTCAATTATGATATTCTTTAGAAATAAATAAATTTATCTGCTCTTAATAAGTGAGGAGATTCCCCGCTCAATGACAAAACCATCGCAACCTTCAGCTTCACTGGAATTAATAACCCGAAAAAAAAATCAGCCCTATTTCTGGGCCATGGAAGGAAAAAACACCTATCGTCTGGGCCGAGGCAAGGGTAATGATATTGTTTTACCTTTCAACTGGGTTTCCCGGCAGCATGCCATGCTGCAGATGGAAGATAACGGTTGTTTTAATTTGATCGACTTAGGCAGTTCCAATGG
>JAGHCC010000046.1 GCA_021160685.1 Desulfobulbaceae bacterium
CGGTAAATCAATCCTTCTTCATACAAAGTGATGAAAACCTTGCGAACCGCTTTGGATAAGCCTTCATCCATGGTAAACCGTTCACGGTCCCAGTCGCAGGAGCTGCCCAGCCTTTTAAGCTGATTGATGATCTGGCTGCCGGATTCCGCCTTCCACTTCCAGACTCGTTTAATGAATTCATCACGACCAACGTCATGCCGCGTTTTATCTTCAGCGGCTAGCTGACGTTCAACCACATTTTGTGTCGCGATGCCGGCATGATCCGTGCCCGGTACCCAGAGGGTGTTGTAACCCTGCATCCGTTTATAGCGAACCAAAACATCTTGCATGGTGTTGTTCAGAGCATGACCAACATGGAGAACTCCAGTGACATTAGGCGGTGGAATGACAATAGAAAAGGAGGGCTTTCCCTCCTCCATGGTGGCGGCAAATTTTCCCTTCTCCTCCCAGTAGCGGTACCATTTGGACTCAACATCTTTAAATTCATAGGCCTTGGCCAAGGGGGCGGATGGTGTTTTATTATCGGTTGTCATTATTTAATTGGTTGAATTTGTTTAATTGGTTCGGCTTGTTTGATTCGGTGTGTGTTTTTGCTCCTGACTCCTGACTTCTAAAATCAAACAACACTCCATGGTTTTGGAAAGAAGATATCAGTATACAAGTCAAGGGCATAGCGATCCGTCATGCCGGCAACAAAGTCACAGACTTTGCGATGGTCGGTGGTCTCTGCCGCGTAAATTGATGGATAGTCTTTATTCTTGCCTGGTGCGAGTTGTGAGGCGTTTTCAAGAAAATATTCGTAGAGTTCCCGGACAATTTTCATGGCCTTGATAAAATCATGATGAACCTGACTGGTTAAGTAAACTTTTTCAAAGAGAAAGTTTCGTAATTCATTGATAGTTTGCAGGACTTCTTCACTCATGTCCAGGATGCAGGTGTCGGTTTCCAGGGTGCGGATGATGATATCACGTACCATGGCACCGATTCTCTCCGAATTGGTCTGCCCCAGGTTCCTGGTAATATGTGCATAATCCTGTTCCTTGATAATACCGGCTCGCACAGCATCATCCAGGTCATGATTTACATAGGCAATGATGTCGGAAACCCGGACAACCTGGCCTTCAAGTGTTTTTGGCAGCTTTTTCAGGTTCTCCGGCAGAATTTTTTTGCGGCCCTTGGAATGTTTAAGAATCCCGTCTCGGACCTCGTGGGTCAGGTTGAGGCCTCTGCCTTTTTTCTCAAGAATATCAACAATCCGTAAGCTCTGCTCGTAATGTCTGAAGCCGCCGGGATGCAGCTCGTTCAGCATGGACTCTCCGGCATGACCAAAGGGAGTATGACCCAGGTCATGGCCCAGGGCAATGGCTTCAATTAGGTGACCGTTGAGCCGGAGAGCCACACCGATTGTTCTGGCAATCTGCGCCACTTCCAGGGCATGGGTAAGCCGGGTACGGTAATGGTCGCCGGTGGGGGCCAGGAAAACCTGGGTCTTATGGGTCAGCCGTCGAAAGGTTTTTGAGTGAATGATCCTGTCCCGATCACGCTGAAAGCATACCCTGATGGGACATTCGTCTTCCGGTCTCAATCTTCCTTTGCTGTTTTTGCTGAGACAGGCATGGGGAGAGAGGTTCTTGATTTCCCGTTCGGTTGTTTCTTCACGGATATGGATGGGCATGAGATATTAGGCTGAAGGCTGAAGGTTTAAGGCCGAAGGTTGAAGGCCGATAAGCGAGTACACGAGACATCCGATAAGCGAGTACAACGAGACATCCGATAAGCGAGTACAACGAGACATCGAGAGGTTGAAGTGAAGGGTTGTCGAATTATCTGGATAGATAAAGTACAACCGGCCTTCAGCCTTAAACCTGAACACCTCTATACTTAATGGTAAATTAATTCACGGTCAAGAGAGTGGGGAGGAATTCTCAAAAGAAGCCTCGATTTTATCTATCTCACCCTGGGTTGTTTCCCATTTCTGGTAGGTGCGATTCAATTTTTTCTCGATTTTACCATACTGAATGCTTTGATCGGCAAAGAGTTCCTGGTCCTTGTACAGTTCGGGATCTGCCAGGGTTTTTTCCAGCTCTTCCTTGCGGGATTCCAGCTTTTCAATTTCTTCTTCAAGTTTTACCATGTTTTTTTTCAGCGGGCCGATTTTTTGATTTTTTTCCTGGCGCACTTTGGCCATGGCCTGGCGTGCCTTTTTGCCGCGTGTTTGGGTGGGTGGTGCACTTTTTTTCGGTTCATCTGTTTTTTCGACGGCCTTTGCCGCCTGGGCATCATCATTTTTTTCAGCTTCAGCCCTCTCCCGTGCTTTTTCGAGGTAATAACTGATATTTCCCTCAAACAGGGTGGCGGAACCATCCTTGATCTCAAGAACCTTGTTGACAAACTGGTCAAGAAAAAAGCGGTTATGGGATACAACGATGATGGAGCCGTCATATTGGCCCAAAGCGTCCTGGAGAATATCCTGGGATGTCATGTCCAGGTGATTGGTGGGCTCGTCCATGATTAGCAGGTTGGCCGGGGATATGATCATCTTCGCCAGGGCCAGTCGGCTTTTTTCGCCACCTGATAATACCTCGACTTTTTTATCCACATCATCGCCCTGGAACAGAAAAGCAC
>JAGHCC010000075.1 GCA_021160685.1 Desulfobulbaceae bacterium
ATATTGGCCGGTATGATCGGAAAGCAAAGCCTGGCAGGCATCTTCCAAAACCCATC
This sequence comes from Desulfobulbaceae bacterium, assembly GCA_021160685.1. Taxonomy (GTDB): domain Bacteria; phylum Desulfobacterota; class Desulfobulbia; order Desulfobulbales; family SURF-16; genus JAGHCC01. Next base: position 57 of record JAGHCC010000075.1, read on the forward strand.
CTCCCTTTTCCCTGACCAAACCTGCAACCTGCGCATCCAAAGGAAAGCCGAAATAATCTATTAAAACGGCAAGATCACCGCGCTGAACATCTTTTATCCAATCCGCTGAAGGGATCCGAAGATCATAATCCACTTCATAAAACCGCAGACGTGTCTTTTTTTTATCCACAGCCTCGACCATCGTCGGACAAAGATAAGAGGGCATCCAGACACTGGCAGGCTTCAACAAATCAATCAAAATCATGATTCCGGATCGGGCATTGGCCAGAAACAGGTTTGATTTTTGAAGAAACCGCCAGTCCGACGCAGGCTTATCCATCGTCTCTGGCACAACTGATTCCGGCAGGCCAAACATGCCGCCGATTATTGTTTGTCGGCAAACGTTAGACATTGGACCTCACAAAACCGGATCTGAATTCAATCAAACCGCATATTCCCTCAACCTGCTCCAATTCCAAATCAAAATAAATCGGCAACGTCAGAATCCGCTCGGCCACCCCCCGGGCAACCTCAAGGGGATCGGTTACCGGCACATTCTGATAACAGGCAAAATCACAGATTAGCGGGTAGAAATAGCGCCGGGCAAAGACGTTGTACTTTTTCAGGTTTTCGTAAAGCTGGTCGCGGCTCATGCCGTATTCCTGCTCATCCACCTCAATGGGGAAATAGGCGTAATTATAATCAACTCCTGCTGGTGGCTGCGGTGGCAGGTGAATGCCGGGGATCGCTTTGAGCCGTTGACGATAACGGTCAGCCAGCGTCCGCCGTTTTTCAATCAGTGCGGGCAGATACTTCAGCACATGCAGGCCCATTAGGGCCTGTAGCTCATTCATCTTGGCGTTGGTGCCGGGCATGACCACCTCGACCTCGTTTTTAAAACCGAAATTCTTGAGATAATCAACCTCGGTACGCAGGGACGGATCAGGAAAAACTAGCATCCCGCCTTCGATGGAATGGTAGATCTTGGTGGCGTGAAAACTGAACATGCTGAGGTCGCCATACTGGGCAATCGACTTGCCACCGACCTTGACCCCGAAGGCGTGGGCGGCATCATAGATAAGCTTCAGGTTGTGGCGGCGGGCGATGTCGGCCAGGGCTTCCAGATTGCAGGGGTGACCAAAGACATGGACCGCCAGGATTGCGGTAGTCCAGGGGGTGATGGCCGCCTCGACCTTTTGCGGATCGAGGGTGTAAAAATCTGGTTCGATATCGCAGAAAACCGGCCGGATTTTATTCCAGTAAAGGGCATGGGTAGTGGCCACAAAACTGAAGGGCGTGGTGATGACCTCGCCGGTAATGCCCAGGCCCTGCAGACCGATCTGCAAAGCCAGGGTGCCGTTGCTGAAGAGCGTCAGGTTTTCAATATCCAGAAACTTGGACATTGCCCCGCTGAGACGCTGGAGCAGCGGACCACTGTTGGTCAGCCACTGATTATCCCAGATCTCTTTCAAGCCTTCCGTGAACTCCTCAAGCGGCGGCATAAACGGCTTGGTGATGTATATCGGTTTTTCAAACTTTTTCATACCCGTTAGGGGTGAAGCATTAGGGGTAAGAGGAAAATTCTGGGCCATCATCTATCCTGTTTTTTTAAACTGTTGATCAGTCCACCGAGCAGCGTAACTACCTGATTGACAGGGCTTATAACATCTTCGACATTTGCGACATAGTGTAATCGTTTGACAGTAGAATCTGCGCTTCCAGCTCACTGAGTGAACCACGGGACATCACCAGAAAACGCCAGAAATCAGCGCCGCTGTCTCTGGCTGCACACTCAGCGATATTGCTGAGCACAGACACTACTGCCAGGCAAGCAGATTATGATGTTTCCGTTTCATCCCCTCACTTCTCACTCCTTCCTCACCAACGACAACAAATACTCCCCATAACTGTTTTTTCTCAAATCATGACCTGATTTTCTCACGTCGTCAGCGGACAGCCATCCCCAGTTAAAAGCGATCTCCTCCAGGCAGGCGATCTTGTAGCCCTGTCGTTTTTCAATGGTTTCCACAAAACGTGCTGCATCCAGAAGACTTTCACAGGTACCGGTATCCAGCCAGGCAAACCCGCGCCCCAATAATTCGACATTCAAGGCACCGCGTTCCAGATACACCTGATTGACAGTGGTGATCTCCAACTCCCCTCGGGCCGACGGCTTGACCTGTTTGGCAATCTCTACCACGTCATTATCGTAAAAATAGAGTCCGGTTACGGCATAATTGGACTTTGGTTGTGTGGGCTTTTCCTCAATAGACAGGGCTCGCATCTGTTCATCAAAGGCCACCACGCCGAAGCGTTCCGGATCTTTGACTTGATAGCCAAATACGGTTGCGCCTGCTTCACGCTGTGCAGCCTCTTGAAGTTTAGGAGTGAAGCCCTGTCCGTAAAAGATATTGTCCCCCAGCACCAGACAGACGCGATCGGAACCGATAAATTCTTCCCCGATGATGAAAGCCTGGGCCAAGCCGTCCGGACTGGGCTGAATGGCGTAACTGAGGCGGATACCGAATTGACTGCCGTCCCCCAAAACCCGTTGATAACTGCTCTGGTCTTCAGGGGTAGTAATAACCAGCACATCACGAATACCCGCCAGCATGAGTACCGACAGCGGGTAGTAAATCATGGGTTTGTCGTAGATCGGCAGCAGTTGTTTCGATACGCCCATGGTAATTGGATGCAGCCTTGTTCCAGAGCCGCCGGCGAGGATGAGACCTTTGGTTCGTGAGGGGTGAGGGGTGAGGAGGGAGGAGTTTGGCTTCATTTTGAATCCCGTTTTTTCAAACTGTTGATTAGGCCGCAGAGCAGAGCAAAGATCTGATCTATTTGATTCATAACATCATTAACATTGTCGGTGAAACGCAATTTTTGTGCAATTAAGACCTGTGTTTCAAGTTCACTGAGCGAACCTCTGGCGATGACCAAAAATCGGTTAAAATCAGCGCTACTGGAACGTGCCGCACCTTCGGCGATGTTACTGGGTATGGAAACCGCTGCCCGACGCATCTGGCTGGTTAATCCATATTGTTCTGCTTGCGGAAATAGTGCCGTGAGCTGATAAATTTCCTCTACCAGCTGTATCCGCCCGCTGCCAAACCAGGAGATCGTGGTGTTTTCTCTTCACTCCTAATCCCTCATTCCTTACTTCCAACTCCCAACCGTTCCCGCTGGTAACTACCATCCTGCACGCGTTGGCACCACTCGAGATTATTTAGATACCATACAACGGTTTTACGGATGCCGGACTCGAATGTTTCTTCGGGAAACCACCCCAACTCACGCTTGATTTTGCTAGCATTGATAGCATAACGCAGGTCATGGCCAGGACGATCCTTCACATAAGTAATAAGTGAATGAAAGCTATCGGTGGCGGGTCGAAGTTCGTCGAGCAGATTGCAGAGGATATGTACGACCTCGATGTTTTGCTTTTCGTTATGACCACCGATATTGTAGGTTTCCCCTACCTTGCCTTCGGTGATGACTTTGTAGAGTGCACGGGCATGGTCTTCAACATAAAGCCAGTCGCGTATCTGATTGCC
>JAGHCC010000396.1 GCA_021160685.1 Desulfobulbaceae bacterium
GAATATAATAATTGAAAAAATATGGAAACAATAGAAACCCAAAAAAAATCGGAACCTCCATACTCAATCGGGATTCATCGAAGATTCTACAACTGGGTGTTAAGCTGGGCTAAAACCCGCTATGGGCTGCCGGCCCTGGTCCTTATCGCCTTTATGGAGAGCAGCTTTTTCCCTATTCCGCCGGATATTCTTCTGATTCCCCTGGTTCTCGGTGCCCCGAAACTCTGGGCCCGGCTGGCAGCGTGGTGCACAGTTGCTTCAGTTGTTGGAGGGCTTCTGGGGTATGGTATCGGTGCTTATGCCTGGCAGACCGTGGGATTGTGGATTATCGAAAATATTGCCCATGTTCAGCTTTTAGCCGTGAACGGCCGTCTTGATATTCCCCTGCCTCCTTACTTGATTCATATGTTAGGGGACAGTCTGGGTGGAGAGTATCTTTTTCAGGTTTATGACCACTGGAATGCCTGGATCGTTTTTGTCTTCGGTCTGACGCCACTACCCTATAAACTGGTCACGATTACCGCCGGCGTGGCCCAGGTTGATCTGGGCGTGTTTATGCTGACCTCTGTGGCGGCAAGGGCTTTACGCTTTTTTTGTGTGGCCTGGATTCTGCAAAAATGGGGGGAACCGGCCAAAATTTTTGTGGACCGGTATTTTAATCTTCTCTGCCTTGTATTTGTCGTGCTGCTGGTTGCCGGCTTTGTTGTGATCAGTCTGGTTATGTAGCTTTGTAAGCGGTCACAGGCACCGAATCTTGCCGCGATCAGGGCGTCCGACATAGAGGGGTTATAGTCGCCCGCCCTGCTTACGGCAACCTCCGGCACCTGTGACCGCTTACAGAATACGGCGTTTCACGAAAACTTGGGGGGCATGATTGGTTATGTAGCGGCCGAAATCGAGTTTAATCCCATCCCTGGGTGCCGATCAGGCTGACAAAGCGGACCTTCTCTATACAGGTGGTTGAGGTCTGGTCGTTTTTCTTTTTTACCACCAGCAGATCCTGGCTGTAGTGGTCGCCCACTGGAATAATCATGATGCCGGGGTCAGCCAGTTGTTCAATGAGGGCTTCCGGGATTTTTGGTCCGGCGGCGGTGACAATGAACGCGTCAAAGGGTTGATGTTCGGGCCAGCCTACTGTTCCGTCATCTATTTTATAGGTGATATTCAAATATTTGAGCCGGTCAAAGTTTTTCCTGGCATGAATATGAAGAGCCTTGATTCGTTCGATGGTGTAGACCCGATTGCAGATTTCCGCAAGAATTGCTGATTGATAGCCGCAGCCGGTACCGATCTCCAGCACCTTTTCATCTCCTTTTAGTTCAAGGGCCTGGGTCATGAGGGCGACAATGTAGGGTTGAGAAATAGTCTGTCCCTCGCCAATGGGCAGGGGATAGTCACCATATGCCTGGCTTTCCAGGGCATCCTGAACAAAGAGGTGACGGGGAACCTTGGCCATGGCGTTGAGTACGAGTTCATCCCGGATGCCGCGGGGAACAAGTTGTTCCCGTACCATGCGAAGGCGTGATGTTTCGTATCTTATTGCATCATTGTCCATCAGGAGTCATTCTCCCCATTTCTTTCATTTGCTCTTCGGTGTAAGCGCGGTAAACGCAGGAGGAAACCGCCTCGTTTAAAAAGGTGACGGTGACCATGTCGCAATCTTCATCCCCCAGTTTGTCCCCAATGAACGGTGTTTTTCGTAAAAAACTTTTATGGACCTGAAAGTAGAGCCATATTTCGTTTCCCTGCTCATTAAGACGCCTTTCATTGGGCACTCCCAGGTAGGTGAGAACCTCCTGTTGGGTCACTCCTGGGCTCAGCAGACAGACATCCGAGGCCAGATGTTGGACCTGTTTGGACTGGCAGCCCGCGAGGACTATAATGAAGAATAAAGCAATAGCGATTGAAAGGGTTTTAAAAGATTTCATTGAAACTGGTCTCACTGAATATAAAAGTGTCGTAGATTGGTTAAGTTTTTGTAATAGTTCGCTGGGGGTATAAACCCTGGTGAACTCTTACAAATTTTTTAATCCGGCATATAATTAGCCGGAACCGTTTTGTTTTGCAAGTCCTGCGTATGTTTCTCTATCTTGTTCTTCTGTTGATTCAGGCTATTTCAGTAAAAAATCATAAATTCTTGACCGATCCGAGAATTTTATAATACAATATTTTTTAAAGATTTTGTATTTTCAGTTTGGGGATTTGTTTTTTCAGGACACCCAGGTTGAAAAAGGTGGAGTGCAGCTGAATAGTTACTTCCACTTGAGCCTTATACCGTAAGCCATCAGCAGCGAGTCTGCTGATTAAAACAACGAAGGAAACAAGTAATGCGATGTCCTAAATGTGGTTTTATTTCTTTTGACCAAGTGGAGTTATGTTCCAAGTGTGCCCATGATGTCTCAGAGGTAATGGGAGAATTGAAAGGTACGGCGCTTCAGACTCAGTTTTCTTTTTTTCTCGGTTCTGTAGTTGGGGGACGTCTTGCCGGAGACACAGCGGTAGAAACACCTCTCTCGGAAGAAGTGGAAATTGATTCGGATATTCTTGGTGAGAATGAGGAATCCGTTGGAGAAGAGCAGCTTGAAATTCAATTTGACTCTGATGAAGAAGAGACCGGCTCTGCGGATTTGTCTCTTGATGAAGACGTGACAGAGGCTCCTGAGATTGATTTTTCCGGGCTTGAGGATGAGGAGTCCGGTGAAGAAACAGTTTTGCAGGAAGATCTTGACCTTCACGATGACGATTTAGATGCCGATTTAGCTGATCTGCAGCTGTCGGCTGATGAGGTCGAGGCTGATTCTGATACGGATCTGGCTCTGGAAACTGATACGGATCTGGACTTGGAGTCTGATACGGGCCTGGGCCTGAAGTCCGAGCCTGAATCGGCCGTTGAGGTCCCTGATGAATTCGAAAGGGGCGTGAAACTCAACATTGAAGTCGATATGGAGGATGAACCGGATCAGGTTGAGGTGGCGCTGGATGAAATCGATCTCTCTGATTTAGTTATTGAAGACGAAGTAGAATCAGATTTTACAGAGTCTGGTGAAGAATCCGATGAAGAAGAGGTCATCGAGCTTGAGGCTCTTGCTCTGGACGGCATGGAAGATCAGGATGACCCTGAGATGTTTGATATGTCTGTAAGCGGCGGGAGCGAAGAGAATTCCGAGAGCAGTAGCAGTGATGAAGATTTTGGTTCACTTGCCCTGGAAGATAATTCGGCAATCGCAGAGCTGAAAATTGAGTCGGCCTCCAATGAAGGAGTGTAAACAATAAATGGAGCTTGCAGCGGGGACATCTTCATCCTTCTGTTCGGACCTCGGGCCGGCAAACAGGAAGTTGTGGGCCAGGTCGATGGCCCTTGCCATTGATCTGGCCATTTTAAATTGTCTCTATTGCGGCGCTCTGGTTCTGGTTGGCATATCCATACAGCAGTCTTTTTTTCTTGGGTTGCATGCACTGGTTAGTTTGACCCTTGGCGGGTTACTGCTTGTCCTGACTCTGCCTCTTTGTCTGGCAACTGCTTATTTTGTCGTGTTTCATGCCTGTGGCGGGCAGACGATAGGTAAAATGTTCATGGGGCTCAGGGTCAGAAGCCGGGATTCCGAATCTCTTTCCTTCGGAGTTTCTTTTTTGCGTTTTATTGGTCTTCTTCTTTCCGCCCTGCCCGTTGGCGCGGGTTTTTTGTGGGCGATCCTGGACAGAAATCAGGAGACATGGCACGATAAACTTGCTCTGACCCAGGTTGTTGACGAGAGAAATTTCTTGACAAGAGAATAACCTTTCCGTATTGTAACCTCGGTTTCGCCGAGATAGCTCAGTCGGTAGAGCAACGGACTGAAAATCCGTGTGTCCCTGGTTCGATTCCTGGTCTCGGCACCAAGAATATCAAGCACTTAGCTCCTTTTGGGGTTAAGTGCTTTTTTTGTTTTTGTCAACCGGTTACTGATCGTTACTATCTGAATATCCAGTAGTCCCATTCCTCGTAGATGTCCTCTTCATCTGCGTTGTCCTGGCTTTCAGAAGGAAATAAGGCTTTTTCCCTGGTATTAATAAACAGTACATCCCTTGCCCCCCAGAGAATTTTTCAGGGAAAAATGCAGCAAAGATAATTTTTAACAAAATTATCAGGATGCAAAAAGCTCCGATTAAATATGCAAAAATTTTATTCATTTGCCTGGTGTGGTATGGTTTCGTCC
>JAGHCC010000441.1 GCA_021160685.1 Desulfobulbaceae bacterium
GCTGTAACGCCACTTCTGTTTTTTAGCTGATAAAATGAATAAAAACAATATTTCAGCTTAATTATAGATGGAATATATCTTGCACTTAACTAGTCTTGAGAAGTTGAAATCAATTCATGAAAGAGGAGGGAGTCCCGTGAAGCGAAAAATCATTTTGTCGATCCTGTTTACGGCATCAGTGGCCTTGGCCGGCTGTGCCGCAAATCAAAGCTCAAGCCCGCCCGAAGAAAAGGCGGAACAGCAAACTGCCACACATCCCGAGCTGACCGAGCAGGAGCAGTATATTGCCTGTTCCGACTGCCACAAAACTGAGACCCCCGAAATTTACGAGCAGTGGTTTCAGTCCGGTCATGGCATCGGTATGGTTAAATGCTATCAATGCCACGGGACCTATGAAGATTTGCAGGTTGTGCCGGAAACCAGCAATTGCGCGGTCTGTCACAGCGGCGAATTTCATAAGACTCCTGCCGACAGCCAATGCTGGACATGTCATCCGGCCCATACCTTTGTGATGCATAAATAACTGAAGTCAGAAGTCAGGAGTCAGGAGTCAGGAGTAAAGAAAACAAGAAGTCAGAAATCAGCGAGGCAAACATTCGGCTTGATGCCGGAAAATAGCTAGAACCAGCGAGGTTATGATTATGTCCCAGACAAGACGGGAATTTCTTAAGAGAACGGCCGCCCTCAGCGCGGCTTCATATATTGGCATGAATCTGCCCACGGAGAAGATGGGGCTGGCCCAGGCCGCCGACGTCGACTCCTGGCATCGGGGCAGCTGCCGGTTGTGCGGGGTGGGCTGTCGGCTGGAGCTCGGGGTCAAAAACGGCAATCCCGTGGCCCTGCGTGGTGTGCCGGAATCAAGAACAAATTTTGGCTATGTCTGTATGAAGGGCATGAAATTTTGGAAATTCATGCAGCATAAGGACCGCCTGACCAAGCCCCTGTACCGGGCGAAAAAAACGGACAAGTTCAAGGAGATCTCCTGGGATGAGGCCCTGGATATTGCCGCTGAAAAATTTGCAGACAGTGTGACCAAACATGGCAATGACTCTGTGGCCTATTATGGTTCCGGCCAGGCCCAGACCGAGGAGACCTATCTTTTTCAGAAAGTTTTCCGCGGCGGTCTGCAGACTAACAACGTGGAAGGAAATCCGCGTCTCTGCATGGCCAGTGCCGTGGGTGGTTATATCACCTCTTTTGGCGCAGATGAGCCCATTGGCGGCTACGCCGACATTGAACAATGTCACTGTTTCTTTATTATCGGCAGTAATATGGCCGAGGCTCATCCCGTTGTTTTCCGGCGGGTGATGCGCCGTAAACTTGATAACCCCAATGTCAAGATCATTAATGTTGATCCGCGAATTTCCCAGACTTCACGAATTGCCGACCTCCATATCCAGTTCAATCCGGGCACGGATCTGTCCCTGCTCAATGCCATGGCCAATGTCATCATTCAGGAAAAACTCTATGATGAGGATTTTCTTAATAAGTACACGACATTCCGTAAAGGAAAGAAAGTCAAGGTCGATTTCGAGGAATACAAAAAATTCGTGGCTGACTATACGCCGGAAAAGGCAGCCCGGACCATGGGCGGCTTTACCACGGCCGAGGATATCCGCCAGACAGCCCGTTGGTTTGCCAGCTCCAAGGGAACCATGAGTATGTGGACCATGGGCATCAACCAGCGTAAACAGGGTGTCTGGGCCAACAACCTGATTCATAATCTGCATATCCTCACCGGTCAGCTTTTGAAACCGGGCGCCGACAGCCTCTCTCTCACCGGCCAGCCCAATGCCTGCGGCGGCGTGCGCGAGGGCGGCGGTCTCTGTCATATTCTGCCCGGCCACCGGCTGGTTAAAAAAGAAAAACTTCGCAACCAGGTGGAAGAGGCCTGGGGTATTCCCAAGGGCAGGATCCCTCCGAAACCCGGTTATCATACCATGGCTATGTTTACCGCCATTAATGAGGGAAAAATAAAGGCCATCTGGATCAACTGCACCAGCCCGGTCCAGAGTCTGCCCAACTGCAACTTGTATAATAAAGGCATGGCCCGGGAGGATGTCTTTATCATCTGTACGGATATTTTTCCGACCCTGACTACGGAGACGGCAAATCTGGTGCTGCCTACGGCCTTTCATTTTGAAAAAACCGGAGTGTACGGCTGCACCGAGCGCCGTTCTCAATTGACCCGGAAAGCGGTGGATGCGCCGGGTGAGGCCAAACCCGAGGTATGGATCGTCCGCGAATGGGCCTTGAAGCTGGCCCAGAAACTCAACGATCCGGTCATTGCTAAATGTGTCGAACCCTTTGTCGGCAAGGAAGAAGGCTATGAGCTGCCCAAGGCGATTTGGGATGAGTACACCCAGAAGCTCACCAAGGGTCGTGATAACGATCTCAGGGGCGCCACCTATGATGTCTTGAAGGAAATGAAGGATGGTGTCCAGTGGCCGGCGCTCACCGAGGAGTATGCCAAAACAGGCGGCACAGTGAAAAAATTTGTCAAGGGGATGGATCCCATGGCCACCACCGAGTCGAAAAACGATCTGCCCTATCAGTTTTACGGTCCGGCCCATCCGGATCGCACCCTGTGGATCTGGCTCCGGCCCCAGGCCGATCCCGAGGAAATTCCGGATGCGGAATATCCCTTCTACCTCTCCACCGGGCGTATCATTGATCACTGGCATACCATGAGTATGACCGGCCGGGTGCCCGAGTTGCTGCGGGCTAATCCCTATGCCTATGTCGAGGTCAATCCCAAGGATGCGGCCAAGCTCGGGATTAAACCCGGCGACATGGTTGAGTTAAAGTCCCGGCGTGGTGTTAATATTATGCCTGCCAAGGTTTATGAGGGTCCCATCGAGGGCATGGTCTTTGCCTACTGGCATGATCAGCATCCGGATCGGATGATCAATAAGGTGACCAAGGATGCCTATGATCCGGGTTCCAAGGAACCGGAGTTTAAGATCTGCGCCTGCC